>NZ_JABXKI010000377.1 GCF_017115095.1 Nostoc sp. NMS4
AATTAATTGAGTCGAACAACTGTTCGGTTTTGCAACCTACCAAGCTATCCGACTCGGTTTTATATTCGGAGGTTGTCGCCTTCCTCGCTGGTTTAGGTCTGGACTCCCTGGTGTACGCTCAATAAATTCCTACTCACCAACTCTGACAATGGGGAGTACTCACGCCACAGCCACCGCCACCACGCGAAAACCAATAACGTAGCTAAGAATCCGCGCGGCCTTATTGCGACCAGCAGAACGGCAAATCCTGGCATCGTAGATCCAACTACCGCCACGCAGCAGCTTTATGTTATTATCTTTACCAGTCAGCCACGCACTACCATCTTTTGGCGCACCCTGATAATTGTCGTTATATACATCTTGACACCACTCATATACATTACCATGCATATCGTATAAACCGAGAGAGTTAGGCAAAAATTTTCCTACATCTGTTGTTTGTTGACGATATACCCCTTTCGGTGCAGAGCCGTAAGGATAGTCACCCTTGTAGTTAACTAAATCTGTGGTAATCGTTTCACCAAAATAAAATGGGGTCTTGGTTCCAGCACGACAAGCATACTCCCACTCTGCTTCACTAGGTAGTCGATAGGTTTTTCTTGTTTTCTGGCTCAACTTTTTACAAAATTCTACTGCATCATTCCAACTCACCTGTTCTACAGGTCGTTTCTCACCTTTGAAGTTGGAAGGATTATTACCCATAATTGCTTGATATTGCGCCTGGGTGATTTCATATTTACCCATGAAAAACCCAGGTACTTTTACCTGATGCTGTGGACTTTCATTGTTAATTCTCTGGGCTTCTCCTTCCGGTGAACCCATGATAAAAGTTCCCCCTGGTATCTGTACCATTTCCAGGGTGACACCATTCCCTAAGTCTTCTTCAAAATATTTCGCTTCCTTTTTACGGCGGTTGGTGATATTTCCCTGTGCATCAACAGTCACCGTTTCAAATGAAAAGCTTTTTAAGCTATTGGAGGAAACGCCAAACGGGTTCGGGTTACTAGGAAGTCTTGTTATTTCTCGTGTAGCTGCTGGTGTAGAAGTTGTTCCTGCTAAATCAGTTTCTCCTAAATCAGACCGCCAGATGCGAGGTACTACAATTGCAAAACCCAACCCAGCACCCGCAAACCCAACAGTTATCACCTTTCGCCGTGACCAGTTAGGTAATATTGGGTTTTTTGATGGGGTTGAAGGTGTTGCAATTGTAGATGTTAGAAATTGTCCGGCACCAGAAGTCTGAGTATTATTAACAGGGGATGGTGAGATTGGCTTGGGAGGTGTTTGAGAAGGTTTACTTATAGGTGTATTTGTGACTGACTTAGATGCTTGTGGAATTGTTTGCTGAGGTAAATCAGGATTTGCAGAACTATCTCGCAACCGTTCAATTCTTTGTAAACCTCTCACTGCATCCATATCTTGCCCTGAAGCCGCAGCTAATACCCGAATCCACAATTGCTCTGCTAAGTCTAAATTCCTGTTTACTTCTGCTTGATAAGCATCATTTTTCAACGTGGCGATATCCGCTAGAGTTGCATATCGTGGCACAAGTATTAGGTGACATTTATTAACAGGTTCAGCAATCACATAAGGCGTTTGCCTTGTATTTTTATACTGGCGAACCAGTTCAGGCACACGAAACTTGAGATATTGATCCAATCGTTCAACAGTAGCGCATTTACCTTGAATTCCTAACCCTTCTAGTAATGCAGTGGTAAAAGCACCTTGTTGTAAAGCATCAATTTCATAAGAATACTCTTGGGGAATACAAGAAAAAATGCTGATAACTCCTTGCTGACGTGCTTCTTCTGCGGTTTGTCGCCCAATTCCTTCACCTGTTTTTTTGCCTTCATTGCGACAAGCATCCAGAATTAGGACAACATTATCAGCGCCGCAGCGACGCAGGCGTTCACTCACAAAGTTAATCGCAATTGCCGTGTTTTCAATATCCTCTGGATCGCCATCACAGGGCATGAGATAATCACGATCAGCGTATCTTATCCCATGACCACTGAAGAAAAACCAGAAATTATCCCCTGCTCCCATAAAAGGATTGTCAAATAACTGCCGCAAGACTCGCAGTAAGTTAGTGCGAGTTGGGCGAGTAGATTTTCCGTCAACAGGAGGAGAGTCATCGGAGAAAAAAAATATCCGCTCAAATCCGGCTTCATTGCCCAGAAACTCTTGCATTAACTGTGCATCCCGCTTGGCATAGTTTAGCGGTTGCAGATAATCATACTGGTTAATACCGATCGCGATCGCCCAATTTTTTGCCATCTCACCCTGGTTCTTGGCGCTTGAACTTCAGCTTAATAGCTCCTTTAGTCCCAGCTTTGGCACCATTGCCAATTAATTTAACTTCCCCATCTGCACTAATTTCTACCGATAGCTCAATTTCATCTAGCTGCATCTTGGAGTTAACTTTTGCTTGCTGTTCAGCTTGACTAAACAAACTTCCCACAACTTTGAGAAAGTGAGTCATATTTTGCTCTAATGTTTGAGCGCTAACCTTAACGGCATCTCCTACCCCTTTGCTACCAATACTTTCCCTGATAGCTTCGTCTCCCCAACCGCGCGTAGTAGTACTCCCGCCTTTAGCACCATCAGGAATCGATATTTGCGGCACTTCATCCGTCACAATCCAAATGCGATCGTCTTGGGGTATTTCTGACATATTACTTTAAATATTTACGTTAAATTTTCCCACAAATATAGATACAAAAGTAGAGATAGCGATTCCGATTACTAGGAAATCTTACTGAATATTTTAGCGATCGCACCAATTATGATAAAGATTCTGGGTGCGATCGCATAGTCTCAAATTATCTCAGATTGGGTGCGATCGCTTTCTATAATATTTACCCCACCCTAACCCTCACCCTTATAAAGGGGAGGGAACCGGATTTTCTTGTTTCCCCCCAAAACATCGGGGGGATTAAGGGGGGTAATAATTCGATTAAAATCACAACATACTACTTTTCAAACATCCTCTTAAGTACAATTATCTGATAACTTTCAGTACCTTTACAACCCGATGATCAAACCCGCCGATGTCAGCACCAAACGCTTAATCGGCCTTGCACCTGATAACTGGGTAAAATGGGTAACACAAATTCCTGATATTGTTGCTGGAGAAATTCTCAACTCAGAATTTCAGTGGATAAGTAGAGAAAGTGATGTTTTAATCCGTGTCGAAAGTCCCCAGCATGGAAAATTTCTCGTTCTTAACGAATTACAACTGCGCTATAAACCAGAAATGCCGCGTAGGATGCGTGCTTATGCAGCACTTGCAGAAGAAAAATATAATTTGCCAACATATCCAGTACTAATTAATATCCTCAAGGCAAGTGACGCTGAAATACCGACAAGTTATGCATTAAATATTGCTGGTTTACGTGCTATTCAAGATTACCGTGTCATTAACCTGTGGGAAGTCGATGTAAATATTGCCTTTGCACAACCATTACCATCACTACTTCCATTTGTACCCATCCTCAAAGGGGGTGATAACGAGTCTACGATTAGGGACGCATTGCGAATATTACGTGCAGATGAACAATTGAATCAACTAGAAACAGTATTAGGATTTTTTGCTACCTTTGTATTAGATAGTGCAATAGTTCAGCAAATTTTGAGGTGGGATATGGCACTTTTAGAGCAGTCGCCTTGGTATCAAGAAATTTTTAGTAAAGGGGAAGAACGAGGAGAAGCACGCGGGGAACTGCGAGGAAGAAAGGAGGAGTTGTATTCAGGAATTGAATTAGCATTAGAAATTAAGTTTGGCAATCAAGGTTTAGAATTGATGCCGATAATCTCTCAAATTACGGATTTGCAGAAATTAAAAGCAATTCAACAGGCAATTAAAACTGTAAATACAGTCAATGAATTACAGCAAGTTTTGTCAACCAACTTTATATAAAAACACCAAAAACATAACCCCTTTCCGCCACCGGAAAGGGGTTAATCACTATATTGTACAGACGCGATGAATCGCGTCTCTATTCATCGCGTCTCATTCAGCACTATCTAATAAGCGTCCTGCAACTCGTAGAAATCAGGCGAGATGTAATCCTTCCGCAAAGGCCAACCTACCCAATCTTCCGGCATCAAAATCCGCTTGAGATTTGGGTGTCCTTCGTAGATAATGCCGTACATATCGTAAGACTCGCGCTCTTGCCAATCTGCGGTTTTCCAAATCCAATACACAGAAGGCACTACAGGATTTTCCCGTGGTAAGAACACTTTAACTCGAACTTCTTCGGGGCGATCGCTATTATCACCCACTTTAATCAAGTGATACACACTTACAAATTCCTGTCCTGGCCCAAGGTCAACGCCACCTTGAAACTGGAGATAATTAAACCCATAAGCATAAAGGGCTGTAGCGGTAGGAAGCAGAAAATCTGCCGCCACCTTAATTATCTCTACACCATTCTTATCCGGTGCTAAAAACTCATGGTCAAAACCATTTTCCGTCAACCACTGGGAAACTTTACCCGCTTGTACCAATGACTCTTCTTTCGCTGCTGGCACTGGTTTAGATTCTTCTTCAGCCACGGGTTTGTTCCTCCTTTTGCGCCTTTTCTGTCAGCAGTGCAGGTGGTATTGGCATACCAATCGCTTCCGCCAATTCCTTCGGTGGTGCAGAGCGAGTTGCTGACTGCAAATACTTACCAGTTAAGATTTCTTCTACTGGTTTCAAATTATGAGTCGTGCTGTAATAGCGGTGAGTTTGCTTAATTTTATCCCGCTCTTGCATCGATTCATTAGCGATTTTCTTCCGCAGCTTAATAATTGCGTCGATAATTGCTTCTGGACGGGGAGGACAACCAGGCAAATACACATCCACAGGAATCAGTTTATCAACTCCGCGCACTGCTGTGGGAGAATCAACACTGAACATCCCGCCAGTAATTGTGCAAGCTCCCATTGCAATTACATACTTCGGCTCCGGCATCTGTTCATAAAGACGCACCAGTTGGGGAGCCATCTTCATCGTAATAGTCCCTGCCGTAATAATTAAATCGGCTTGGCGGGGGCTAGAACGGGGAATTAGCCCAAAACGATCAAAGTCAAATCGGGAGCCAATTAAAGCTGCAAACTCAATAAAGCAGCAAGCAGTACCAAACAGCAACGGCCACAAACTAGAAAGCCGCGCCCAGTCGTAGAGGTCATCAACCGTAGTCAAAATGACGTTTTCTGAAAGGTCTTGAGTGACATTGGTACGCTCAATGGGGTTGATGATTCGTTCTTTGCCCTGGGTTGTTAAGTTAGAATTCAAGACCATTCCAAAGCTCCTTTACGCCATGCGTAAACTAAAGCGACTACAAGAATTGCAATAAAGACTAGTGCTTCAATAAATGCTAATAGCCCCAAACGGTGGAAAGCTACCGCCCAAGGATACAAGAATACAGTCTCCACATCAAAGACGACGAAGACCAGAGCAAACATGTAGTAGCGGATGTTGAACTGAATCCAGGCTCCCCCAATGGGTTCCATGCCAGATTCATAAGTAGTGCGACGTTCTGGGCTGTAACCACTGGGTCGTAGGAGCTTGGAAGCTGAGAGCGCTAAGGCAGGAACTAGGCTACAGATGATGAAGAAGCCTAGAAGGTACTCGTAACCACTGAGGACAAACACAATGAGTATCTACCGCTTAAGGTGTAATTGAAGTGGGGAGGGGGATAAGGGGGATGAGGGAGACAAGGGAGACAAGGGAGACAAGGGAGCAGGAGAGGCAGGGGGAGAAGGAGATAAACAAAACTCCTAACTCCTAACTCCTAACTCCTAACTCCTAACTCC
>NZ_JABXKI010000322.1 GCF_017115095.1 Nostoc sp. NMS4
CGCTCATGCAGCAAATGGGTCAAGGTGGCTTCCCTGGAATGCCGGGAATGTTCGGTGGCGGCGGTATGGGTAACGCCTTCGCCGGTGCCGGTAATCGTCCCCCTGCCCCCGGATGGCGGGGTTATGATGCTGCCCCAGCCACGAAAAAGAAAAAACCCAAAGATAAAAAGAAAAAAGGCTTTGGTAATCTTTAGTTATTGGGCATTGGGCATGGGGCATTGGTAATTTGCTAATGACAAATGACAAATGACAAATGACAAATAGCACCAAATGCTAGACCAGTGCTAAAATTAGCATTTCGGCATACTTACCAATTCGGAGAATGATTCTTCAACCATGATCAAACTGCGCTTGAAACGATTCGGTAAAAAGCGGGAAGCAAGTTACCGCATTGTCGCCATTAACAACCTCGCTCGCCGCGATGGCCGTCCCCTAGAAGAATTGGGTTTTTATAACCCCAGAACTGATGAAGTGCGACTAGACGTTCCCGGTATCGTCAAGCGACTACAACAAGGCGCTCAACCCACTGACACCGTTCGTCGCATTCTAGTAAAAGCTAATGTTTTTGAGCAGGTCAGTGGAACAGCCGCATCATAATTTCGGAACAAAACTCCCAACGGCTAGCCCCAACTATGTTGAGCTAGTTCGGTTTTTGGTGCATCCGTTTTTGGAATCTCCAGAAACATTAAGTGTCGATTGTGAAATTTCTCAAGCCCTCAACCGGGTTTGGGTTCGCATCGCGTTTGAAAGCACAGATAAAGGAAAAGTGTTTGGTCGAGGGGGACGCAATATTCAGGCGATTCGCACAGTAATTGCCGCAGCCGCAGCCGCAGTTGGGCAATCAACATACCTGGATATCTACGGCAGCACCACTCCAGGCCGCGAGGGTATGTCTTTTGATGAAGATACAGAAGAGCGATCGCCACCGCCAACGAAGAGAGAACCGCGTGCAAATGATGGGCCTAAACCCATTGTTAAACCACGCCTCCGCTAGGTTGAAACTAGAGAGCAAGTCTGAGCGGAGATAACAACCGCTCAGAATTTTTATAAAGATGGAAAGTAGCAAAAAGATTTAAAAATCTTTTTTTGGACTCTTCACCAGTAGGGGCTATGCCCTCACCCCCAGCCCCTCTCCCAATATGGGAGAGGGGAGTAAATTCTCCAGTTCCCCTTCTCCCATGTTGGGAGAAGGGGTTAGGGGATGAGGGCAAGCTGTACGCCCCTACGAACGATTCATTTATTACAAAAATTTTTCAAAATGTAGTTAATAAAAACATAATTTCGCCGTTAGGGGGCAAATATTAACCTTTGTCAAACACAGATCCTCACCAATTAAAAAATCCTATGGCAGATGCTTTCACAATTCAGCTGCCAAATATTTCCAGTGCGATCGCTCTTGGAGGAGAAGGAGAAGAAAATCTCAAAATCCTATCTCGGCAAACAGGGGCCACTTTAGTGCTACGCGGACAGGAATTAGTGATTTCTGGTACCGAAGGACAAATCGATCTGGCTTCTCGATTAGTGCGATCGCTTGAAAACCTCTGGATAAAAGGCAACACTATTTCCAGTGCCGATATTTTAACAGCCCGTCAAGCCATAGATAGCGATCGCCAAGGGGAACTACAAGATTTACAACGAGATGTCCTTGCCAAAAGTCGCCGGGGTGAAGAAGTCCGTGCCAAAACCTTCCGCCAGCGTCAATATATCGACGCACTCCGTAGACGCGATCTCACCTTTGGAATTGGGCCTGCTGGTACCGGCAAAACTTATCTCGCTGTTGTTGTCGCCGTCCAAGCACTTCTTTCTAACCAAGTTGAAAAGCTAATTTTAACTCGCCCTGCTGTCGAAGCCGGTGAAAAACTCGGTTTTTTACCTGGAGACTTACAGCAGAAAGTTAATCCCTATCTTCGCCCACTTTACGATGCTATTTATGAATTCATCGACCCAGAAAAAGTACCCAGTTTAATGGAACGCGGTGTGATTGAAGTCGCACCACTAGCCTATATGCGGGGACGAACCCTCAATAACGCTTTTATAATTGTCGATGAAGCTCAAAATACTACACCTGCTCAGATGAAAATGGTTTTGACTCGTTTGGGTTTCCGTTCGCGGATGGTGATTACAGGCGACATGACACAAACTGATTTACCACTTCACCAACAATCGGGTTTAGGAGTGGCTTTACAAATTTTAAAACACGTTGAAGGCATTGCCTTTTGTGAATTTTCCCAAAGAGATGTTGTGCGCCATCCTCTAGTTCAGCGTATTGTCGCCGCTTATGAACAATACGAAAAATAGGGATTGGGAATTGGGAATTGGGAATTGGGCATTGGGCATTGGGCATTGGGCATTGGAGATCAACAAATAACAAAGGATAATAATTTATGAGTACTACTTTGAAAGAATTTTTAGAAGCTTGCGAGAGTCT
This sequence comes from Nostoc sp. NMS4, assembly GCF_017115095.1. Lineage (GTDB taxonomy): Bacteria > Cyanobacteriota > Cyanobacteriia > Cyanobacteriales > Nostocaceae > Nostoc. The sequence continues at coordinate 2,429 of NZ_JABXKI010000322.1, forward strand.
GGGAACCTTGCGTTTAATTGTTACTAGCAGCGCGGCTGTATTAGAAGCACGGGGTAAGGTTGAAAAGCTATTTTATGCAGAATTACCAAAGGGTAAGTACGCGAATATGCACACCGAAGGTTTTGAATTTCACTTGAATATGGATAGAATTATTCAAGTGAAATTTGAAACGGGTGAAGCAAAAAGAGGGAATTTTACAACTTATGCAATTCGGTTTTTAGATGAAAAATCAGAACCTGCATTAAGCCTATTTTTGCAATGGGGTAAACCCGGAGAATACGAACCAGGACAAGTAGAAGCTTGGCAGGTTTTAAAAGAAAAGTATGGAGAAATTTGGCAGCCTTTACCAATAGAAAGTTAACATAAGTAATTAGACAGAGATTCATAGTAAATTTCAGTCAAGTTAATTACCCATTCATAAACAACAGGGTTATATGAACGAATGGAAAATTATCGAATCTTTACCTAGCAAAATTGTTACCCAAAAAGACTCACGGATTAAAGGAAGTTGGATAGCCCCTTTGCTTCTGGTACTTCCTGGGTTAGCTCCAATTTGGTTAGGGATATCAATTTTACCTATAACTATTGTTTGTCAACCTGTTGGTTTAAGTTCACTCCAGTGTGAAAAAAAGCAAGAATTTTTGGGAATTCCCTTTCAAAGCCAATCTTCTACCCAACTAGTATCGAAGCCTAAGCCTAGCACTGAAGTTATACCAGGCAATAGCCTTCCAGTTTTAATAGGAGTGGCTTGGGTAGGGGGATTGGGTTCTTTATTGCTTTTGTCAGCTTGGTTAACGGTGACTTTGACGACTTGCACTATTGAAAAGACAGCAAATCAGATTTCTATTAGCAAAAAGACTGCTCTGCGTAAACGTGTCACTACTTATCTGATTTCAGAAGTAGAAGAACTGGTGATGACACTTCCTAGTAGTAATATCACAATTGAGAGTTTTGCTGGTGCTGTAGTAGAAATCAAGCTAAGAAGTCATTCAGGTAAGTCTCTGCTTCTTTATGCTCAAGCTTACGACCAATTACCCCAAGTTGAAAAGCTTTTAGGTAGTATTAGTCATTTACTTAATTTGCCCTACAAGCTAGTGTTAGATTTGGGATTAGAGGTTTGGACGTTTGAATCAAAAGGGAAAATAGCTGTCCATAAATTAGGTAAATGCCTTGAGGAATATAGTTTAAAAGATATTGCTACGGTGGAAACTGAAACTATAGAAGAAGGTAAAAATGCAAATAATATTTCCCGTTATCGAGTCAATTTAATAACAAAAACTGGAAAAAAATTAGGGATTTCTGAGTTTATGAGTGAAGACTTAGATGAAACTAATACCAGCTATGCCAAAGTTCGAGCTAACCAAGTGTGCGATCGCTTGCATCAATTTATAAATTTCCGTAGTGTGCAATAGAGGTATTGATTACAAAATGTCATATTGACAAACTAAAACAGTAATTTTATGTTGTTTATCAGAGTGCTTTGGAGTTTTTGCTTAATGCTTTTACTCCTATTAGGAGATAACGAAGCACAAGCCGAAGAATTAGCGGAACATTTAGCCAAATTCCCCCAATGGGAAAAATTAACATCAGTCAAACCGGCAGAGGGAGATTTAGTTTATCCTAACTGGATAGCTGGTAAATGGAAAGTTACCAGTACTTTAGTAGATTTAGCAGCACCTTTAGCACCAGATATCGTAACTCCAGGGTTTGAAGGTAATCGCCAACAATTAAATCAGCCTGTGAGTTTTGTAGTAAGATTTGTAAAGACTCAACCACGTATATCCAGTTTAAAAATATTCCCTCAGATAGGTTACAAATCGCCGATTTTAGTCGCAGATAGAGCATTCAATAGCTTGAATTTGGCAAGAGCTTATTTAGGGGATGAAGCAGTGTTATTAGTCAAAGTAGATCCAGATTCACCTAATCGTCAAATTACGTTTTTGCGTAGCAGTCGCCAACTAGTCTCCATTGTGACTGCACGCGCCACAGAAACTACCCCTGATGGCAAGTTCATTACCACAGAAGTGTTTCAACAACTATTTAAAGGCGGTTCACGCCCCTATTTCAACTCTGTAGAATCTACCACCGCTTATCATAAACTTCCAATATCTAATCCGGCGATTGAAGCAGATCAAGTTACTGCTGTCTATCTTTCACCCCAAGATCCAGATTACTTTAAAGCTGGTTCTCGACCAGTTGCTCTCTACCGCTATCGCCTTGAATTTTTCCCTCAAGAACTAGCAACTACTCCTAAAGAGTGATTTGTCATCTAGCTCTTGACTACTTTGTAATACGTTTGTAGTATATAAATTCCAAGTTTACGATCGCGCTCTTGGACGGTGTGCATCATGGCCAAATTTCAAGATATTGTCAATTACTTTCGCTCTGATTGGAAGCTGAGTCTCTTTAGTATCGGAGCATCCAGCGTTTACGAAATTATTGATTTGTTTGTCCCTTATGCGATTGGGCAGATTTTAAACGTTTTGTCTGCTCAACCTTTAGACAAACCACTTCAAAATGCGATCGCAACTTTTTCGGACATTACCAATTATCCAGTTACTAAAGCTCTATCTTTGAGTGTATTACTGGGTTTAGTTTTCGTTGTCACCGTAGTTAGAGCGCCAACACAACCTTGGTTAACCCATTGGTTTCATTGGGATATATCCTTAAGGTTGCGTCGCCAAAAAGCCCAAACAGCGATAGAAAAAATTCTCACTCTTCCACTAGAATTTTATGATGAAAATAACCCTGGACGCATTTCTGGAAGAATAGCTAGAGGTCTTTCTAACCACACTTACACTTACCCAGAAATTGCCGGACAGTTGATTCCTAAACTAGTTCGGGTGTTGGGAATTTTCTTGTTTATCTTGGTGATTGAGTGGCGAATTGCAATTTTGTATCTGATTTCCTTTATAGTTATTCTGAGCTTTAGCTTAAGGGATTTAAAGCGGCTAATTTGGCACGAAACTATTCTGGATAAGTATGGCGAAAATACAGAAAGTCACAATTCGGAACTGATCACCAATATCAAAACGGTGAAAGCATTTGCTAGTGAAGCTAAAGAATTGAAGCGGCAAAAGCAACGTTTAGATCGTGAACTAATGGTGGTTGAGTATCGTGTCCATAAAGGTTATACAAAACTGGCTACTTGGCAAAGGACTGTCATTCAGTTCTGCGTCTTTACTATCCTGGGTTTGACTCTAGCCGCAACAGTACATGGAAGAATTTCTCTCGGTCACTTTGTCATGACCTTAACTCTTTCTAGCATGGCTTATGCC
>NZ_JABXKI010000317.1 GCF_017115095.1 Nostoc sp. NMS4
TTAGCAACACCAGTTAGTGACACAGCACCACATACCCCAGAAAATATTGTTATTCAAGGCTGGAAGGGGTTAAGTCTGAAGCTGCGGCAAGGATTGGACAGCGCTGGTCAGTTCTACAGTGAGTTAGTCTCAAAAGTTGGCTCTTCTGTTGGCGTTGCTGATGGTGAGCCTTACTGGAACGCATACCTGGGTCAGTGGCAAGTTTGGGTTAAGTTTGCAGACGAGTGTAGGTCTGTGGTGTGCGATTGGTTGATGGCGGTGTAGAGCAATCACTACAGGACACTTGATGTGTAGATTTTAGTGCAGGTATTGATTAATATAAGCGTATTAGCTAACAATCCAGTTAATACATAGTTAAGTTTACTCAAAGTATGTTCACGAAATTTGCGCTGCGGGTACTTTCGCTTACCGTAATGTTTTTTGGATGCTTTGTAATATTTGAGTATCCAGTGTAGGGTAATCGATGATAATAATTATCCATTTGAAATTGTTTATATCCCACATTCCGCACCCTTAACTGTCACAATCGGTTATTACGGAAGTTGATTCCTGAAAAAGGAGTAAAAAATTACATTTATCTCAAAAAAAACAGATTTGGGATAGGAAAATCTATTAGATATATTCTCAATAAGGAGCAATAAATATAAGAGTGGTTTGGTGGAAAATTGTAATAATATAATTTTATTTTTACAAGCTTAATACATAATTGTAACTTATGCTTATCGAAAAATAAAGTTAAAAACGACATGATTTGTTCAGAACATTAATTTTATTAATGAGCTAAATGGTCTAATTAAAATATTAATAATATTGATCAATCAACTTATATATCTATAGTAATTACGGCAAGCTTCTGGGAGGAACAGGAGAATGTATTTCATTTCAGATGTCAAATTGTAAAATTCTGTTTTTTGTTGAAAAGTCACAAGATGAACTGATTGAAAACATTGAAATATCCACCGCATGGTTGGATTATTTATGGCTTTTCCTAATTGATTTTTTACAGTATAGTTTAAGGATTTTAAAGCTGCTCTAATTTCTCTTTGCGCTAAAGTATAAACTAGCAAACACAACCCCATTATCACTGCTAATGCTTCTATTCTTTCTGGGCTTTTTAGAAAAATACTATCTGCTAAAAATAAAGGGTTTTTTAGAAAACTAAATCCTCTCTCACATGATTGCTGTGCTTTATATTCAGACAGCATTTTCTCATCGTTCAGTTCTTTATCTGACAAAACATTTGTAGCAATTATAAACCTTCCTGCACTTAATATTTCTTGGTCAATCACATCTTTATTTTCACTAACAGTTGCTGAAATTTGATAGTATTTTGATTGATTCTCTTCTTTGATATCGGGAATTTTTTCGAGAATTTCAATATTTTCTACCTGATGATATTTAAATTCTTTACTTATTTTGGTTAATTCTTTTCTAGCGTCAGCAACACAAGCAAATTTTTCTTGTGCTAGTTTTTTTAACTTAGCTTGAGTATTTATCAAAGCTTTTTCTATTTTATTTAATAATTTTTTTAAGTCAGATTTTTTTCTATCTCGACTTTGTACAACTAACCATCTTTGTTCTATATCTCCATAAGTTATTTTCTTTTGGGCGTATGAATATCCTGTTTTTTCACTTTTCACAAATTCCGATTCTGCTAAACTCATTACTAAGCTTTTTGCTAATTTTATCGTCAATGGTACTCGCGTCAACCATTTCATACCCGACATTAACTTGATATTTGATTCTGTATATAATGCGCTATCTGCTACTATTAGACTATCAACTTGTATTCTTTTCTGATACTCGACTGCGATTTCTCCGAATCTTTTAGAATCAACTTCATTTCCTGATACTGATTTGATATATATTGGTATATCTCCATCTCCTGAACATACTAATTCTGTAATAAATTGTTTTAAGTCTGGACGATGGTCACGGGAATAACCGTAGGTTAGTTTTATCGCTTGAGGTGATTTCCCCTCTTCATTTTCTTTTCCGAAATAATCTGATTGTTTTTGATTATTAAATATTACTTCCGGTAAACTATATCAACTTTAACTTGTCCCAATACTAATTTACTTGTAGTTGCCCAGGCGCTTACTATTTTTGTTTTGCACTTTGCTCATTACTTTTGTCGTAAGAACCACGTAAGGTTTTCCCGTCAATGGCGATAACTTCACCATTAGTTATCTTTTGTATTGATTTCATCCAATCAATAAAACATGACTCGAATTGTTGGGGATTTATCTGTGCAAAAACTCGCGCAAATGTATCGTGGGACGGAATGCCATTTGGTAACTCTAAAAATGTTTTTAACCACTCATATTTTGCACAACCATAAGTTTCTACTGCCACCCAGCCATCCGCCCCACAAATCACTGCTATTATTGCGATTGTCATAATATCAATTAAATTGTGCCGTTTAGTGCGATCTATTCGTGGATCTTGTATCACCGCAAAATGGTCAGCAATCGTGATTTTTGGTTTCAGCTTCATAGAAAGGAGAATCAGAATGAAATTCTTTTTTGGAGTTCCTGCAAGAATACCATGTTCCTTGACAGGCAGTCGTCCTGACTTTTCACGCCATCTGTAAAAGTCACTTTAATCAGTTAGCGATGGCGTAACCGCCCAACGCGCTGGCGATCGCATAAATTGAGTTTTTCTTTGCGCTGCTCTTCTCGTGATTCCTAGTCATTAATCTAAAACTCTTGAGAATCAGACTGTGAGAAAACCTACGCTATTAAGTGGAGAACTGACCGTGAAAATTTAGGCAGCCGTCGGCTGCCTCTAACTCCCCTTCGCAATGATTATCATTTTCATGCTGAGTGAGATTTAATTTCCTCAAAGCCTTATGTAGTTTGAGTCTTGGTGTATTTCATCCTGATTCAGGCTCGTCAATATTTAGATGCGTTTGCCCTGGAAACAGTACTTGCTGTATCTATCCCCTCCAAGATGGCTTCTAGCAAGCTTACATCTTGGATAGATTCGATTTCGGGGAATAAATCTTGACCCGGTTCTCCAAATTTGAGCTTTAATCCCAAGGCTATACCTTTTAACAAAGCTTCAAGCTTACCTTTTTCAATACCAAATCGTTCAACAGAAGTAACATACTGCATAATTAAAGACTCCTCAAAATCACGATATTCTTGCCAAAACTCTTCCTCTAGTTGCGCTGGTAGAGTCATCATCCAGTCAATGAAACCGAATAAGTTAATAACATCTTCCCGTCTTAAGCCTTGTTCGTACAATCTACGCACTAAAACCAATTTCTGTTGCTTGCGCTCTATTCTATCATTGCGTGTCTCCATCGCCTTTAGATGTGCCATCACCACAGTCGCCAACGGGTTTCGGCTGGCTTCTAATTCAGATTGACGTTGTTGATAGTCTAACAATTTAACAATTGGAAATGTGAACTCAACCGTACAGCCAAAAAGATTGTAACCAAATTGATTCGGTCGCCAGTTTGAACGCTCATCACCTAAAACTGCCAAGGATGCAACAGATCGCTTGTATCTGTCATATATGCGGTAGTTGTAGGTAAACATCCTAGCTGCAAAGTTGCTTTCTTCCTGACTCTGAATTTCCAGATGCACAAGTATCCAGGATTCTTCGCCATCAGTTCGGTATATTTTCACCAATTTATCTGCCAGCCGCTCTCCAAGTTCCGCATCACGCACTACCTGTTGTAACTCCTGATCCAAAAACTCAGGCTGTTGAGTCCAATCTATTTCGCTATGAGCTTGGGGAAAGAAGAACAGCATGAACTCTTCAAAATACAGTTGGAGTATCTGTTTCCACGGGCTATCAAATTCTGTCTGCGGATTTTCATTAACCATGTTGTCAAGCTGTAACTAAAACATTAATATAGTACATTATTACTAGAAAACTGGAGCCAATTAATTATCATGTTGCAAATAGTTAGACAAATTAAACAGCGCAGTAAAGTTAAGCTCAAACGGAAAGATATTACATACGAGCTTTGGCGTTTGGATGATGCTGAATTTAGAAAACTTCGGCAAAAAAGCCTTCCTATTAAAGATGATTATATGTTTTATATGCACTTTTATCTTTCCGAACGCGAGAACAAAAATAAACTCAATTTGGCTGAATTATATGTCTGCTTGACGCACTTGTTTGGTGATAGCAGTGATTGGATTGACGATTGGAAAGGTACTTTCTCTTTTCCAGTATTATTGGTTTTAGAAAAAGCACAAGGCAGATTCTTCTATTTAATTAATATTTATGATGATCGGGGTACACTGTATCTTAGCTTTTACAGGGTTCTAGAAGCTGAAGTAGAAGGTTATGATACTCAAATACTTCGTGAACCTTTTGAAATAGAATTTTCTCGCCAAGAAATCAACTATTTTATCAGTTATTTTTATGGTTATCTTGAGGGCTGTTTTCAAAGTAGAAGGCTCTTGATACCATCTGAGCAGTTTTTCAAGAAGATTGGTTCTGAGTCTATCCTTTACGGCTATAAAGATGAGCATTATTTTGAGGAGAAATACCAATCTCAATCAGAATATCTTGCAGCTATTGAAAGTTTAGAGTCAATTGGTATTAGTTCCATAACTTCGCAGAATATCAATAATATTTTGCAAACCATAACTAGCGAAATAATCGACAATTGACTCATTACATTATGACAATACTACGCTTTTAATGAATTAGAGCAAAATAGATGAAACAAGTAGTTAGACAAATTCGGGAACGTATTAAAGTTGAACTTGAATTAAACAATATTAAATATGAACTTTGGAGACTAGACGATGCTGAATACAGACTACTCAAAGTAAATAGTATTGATATTAAACATAATTTTACCCTTTATCAGGAGCTTTATTTTTCAGAACCTGATAACAAAGCTAATCTTAATTTGGCACAATTATTTATTACTTTAACTCGGCTGTTTGGCAATAGTAGTAATTTATTTGATAACGAGAAAGGCTCATTTATTTTTTACCTATTACTAATAGTTAAAAAGTCAACAGGTAATTTTTTTTATTTAATACAAATTTTTGATTCTCGTGGATGGTTTGAATATAATACCTATAAATTATTTGAGAACGAAGCAGATACTTACAATAATCAAATGCCAGTTCAAGTATTTGAGTCAGAATTTTCTCGGCAAGAAATTAAGGATTTTTTAACTTACTTTTATGTCTATCTAATTCAGCTATTTAATAATGCAAAATCTCTTGCTCAACCGGAACATTTTATAAGAATGATTGATTCTAGTTTTATTCTTTATGGATATTACAATAATCAATACTTCGAGGAAGGGTACGATGATAAAAAATCATATCAACAAGCAATTCAAAGATTTAGTTCGGTTGGACTTAATGCTTTTCAGCCACAAAATATAAATTCTCTGTTGCAAACTATTATTAGTGAAGTCGCTCAAAATTATGAACAATAAATATATTTTAAAGTACGTTGAAGTACAGAAATTATAATTACCATTCTTGTTCAGTTGGGCGGATCAAGATTTCGTTGACGTTAACGTGTGACGGCTGTGTGACGGCATAAACAATTGCATTGGCAATATCTTCACTCTCAAGATTTTTGACCGAACCGTAGAAGTTTTTTGCCTGCTCTTTTGCAGAGGAATCCGTAATGTGCTGCGGTAACGGGAGCAACGCGATTTGGTGAGGTAGGATCAAAAACCAGCGAACGCTAACAACTT
>NZ_JABXKI010000436.1 GCF_017115095.1 Nostoc sp. NMS4
ATGAGGATAGCAATATGACTCTAACAAAAGTAAACACAACTGCATCCCTTGTGGAAACTCTCGCTAACCTCTACCTAAAAGGCAAGCCAGCGGAGATTTCTGACGAAACTATTACTCAACTCTGTGACTGGCTGATGGCTGAGTTCCAACAATTGCCCTTAAATCTGCAATTTTCAGATTATATGCGTTACAACAACGCCCAAGAGATGTTTGCTGATATTAAGCGAGGGCAACTTTGGGTATCCGCCGATAGTTACGATTCTACCGTGTATCCCAATCCGATTTATGGATTTATCTTTCAAGGAATGCACGATTACGACCATTATTTGATGAATAGCAACTTCAGCCTGGAAGGGGAAATCGCGGCTTACAACTTCACGGCTAAACGTGCGCCTTCTTTAGACATTCAAAAGATTCTCTATTCCGAAATTGTGCTGCGATCTGCTGCCTATCTTTATCTAGGATATGCAGCTACTCCTAAGATTGTTTTTCCATGAGTAATGACAGAGGTAAATAATCATGCACGACTATCCTTATTGCTCTTACCTATTACTACGGCACATTCAGCACCATAAATTTTGCTGGTTTTGTCCCCACTGTTGGACAACGGTGCCTGTCTTTTCTGAAATAAAATCCACCATTACAGCACTATTGGAGAATCATGGTGATAACCCAAAAATCGTTTACAACTCAGCTTCAAGGGCAAGTTAACTATACCAAACCTTGAGCCAGCCGAAAGTCTTTGGTTAAAGATGAGCAAGTGCAATTCTCACTAGTTTGTCTAACGGCGGACACTGAAATACCAGAACATGTAGCTTCACGGAATATCTCGGTGACTGTAATCGAAGGGCGTGGAGTGCTGACCCTAGAGGGGCGTGAAATTACTTTACAACCGGGAGTTTTCGTTTACATACCCGCAAGCATCCCTCATGCACTTCGTGCATTGGAAAATCTCGCATTTCTGCACACATGAAGTTGAAAGAATCATTGTCCACGAGAAATTTTATCGGCTTTTAAGCAACGCGAGCCATTTGCTGTTTGCAGTGGCGTTGTTGGACGAATAGGGAGAATGAGTGTTGCTGCTTGGCTTGATTGCAAATCTGCTCACTGTATGCAGTCCATCGAAAATATAGCGTTGAATAAAAGTCTTAGTTGCAGTTATTGAAGTAGTTGAATACACAACCAAGGATATCATGACACAATACGATTATGTGGTGATTGGTGCTGGTTCAGCAGGCTGTGTTGTTGCCAATCGTTTGACAGAAAATAGCGAAACAACCGTGTTGTTGCTCGAAGCAGGGAATCCAGTAAATAAACCTGAGATTCAAGTTCCTGTAGCCTGGCCAAGCTTGCTAGGCACTGAAGTTGATTGGGCTTACTGGACTGAACCAGAACCACACCTGAATGGGCGGAAAATCTTATGTTCCCGTGGCAAAGTCGTCGGCGGCTCCAGTTCAATCAATGCCATGATTTACATTCGAGGCAATCGCCACAATTTCGACCATTGGCAAAAGCTCGGCAATCCAGGCTGGAGCTATGAGGAAGTATTGCCCTACTTCAAAAAATCAGAAAACCAGCAGCGAGGCACATCCGAATTTCACGGTGTTGATGGAGCTTTGAGCGTCACCGATCCGATCGCCCCTACTGCCACCTCAGAGCGATTTATCGAAGCCGCAGCGCAAATAGGCTACGATCGCAATCCCGATTTCAATGGCACACAACAAGAAGGTGTGGGACTGTATCAATTAACTATTAAAGACGGGAAGCGGCACAGTGCCGCCGCCGCATTTCTAGTGCCAATTCTTGATCGTCCTAATTTAACGGTTCAAACTGGTGCATTAGTGACTCGAATTCTGTTTAAGGGAACTTCCACAATTGGGGTAGAGTATCTGCACCAAGGAACGCTGCAACAAGTTTATGTTAATCAGGAAGTGATCCTGTCGGCGGGTGTATTCGATTCTCCCAAACTGCTGATGCTTTCTGGAATTGGGAATGCAGAGCATCTGCTCCCGCTCAACATTCCTGTGGTTGCTGATTTACCCGGTGTAGGTGAGAACCTGCACGATCACCCATTGGTTGCTGTTGGCTACAAGTCTACCCAAGCGCTACCCGCGATCGCATCAACCAGTAATCTAGTAGAAGCTGGATTATTCCTGCATAGTGGCAAAAGCAAGGAGCTTGCACCTGACTTACAGTTTCTCTTCAGCCCGGTTCTATGGGGTAGTTCGGACTCTGCCCCTGATGTTTCAGGTTCCACATTGATTTGTTGTCTGATCAATCCTCAAAGTCGTGGTTCTGTGACGTTGCAATCAGCAAACCCTACTGACTCACCTACCATTCGAGTGAACTACCTCCAGCAGGAGGCTGATTTACAAGTGCTGGTAGAGGGTATTAAAATCGCCCGTCAGATCGCTCATTCTGGTGGCTTTGGTGAAGTCTTGGGAGAGGAAGTGGCTCCTGGTTCAGACATAATCAGTGATGAAACGTTGGCGCAGCCCAGCGCAGGTATCGCTGCTTACATTCGACAAACAGCTACTACTTATTGGCATCCTGTGGGGACATGTAAAATGGGCAACGATTCACTAGCGGTGGTTGATGCTCAACTCCGAGTTCACGGAATTGAAGGATTGCGTGTTGTCGATGCCTCCGTGATGCCAACCATTTTATCTGGAAATACGAACGCAGCCACCATCATGATTGCTGAAAAGGCCGCCGACTTAATTAAAGCCACAGGGCAAGAGATTCAAATTCCCTTAGACTGCCCAACCCTCTAAAGATGTGGACATCATATTGCTAATAAAGCAACGATACACAGGATAAGTATCTGTTACGTAGAAAGAAGAGTACCAACACTTAATCATTATTCATTAGGAGTAAAAATGAAATCTAAGTTTTTGAATTCAATAATTATTCTGGGGAGTACCGTTATTAGCGTATTCAGCCTTACTATAGGTTATAAATATGTTTTAGCAGTCCCTAGTAGTTATCAATACTCATGTCCTGCAGAATTGCTCCAGGGAACTATGCTAGAAGCTAATTGTTTGACTACAGATCGAAAAAGTAAACCCTTTAGCACTTTAATATTAAAGGGAATCCATGTTAATTCGTCTGGTCAGCTAACACAAAATGCTTTGTCAGGGACATCTACTTTTCTTAATAATAAAAAGTGTTATAACTTCTCCCCGTACCTATATATAATCATGGGGATAATTAAAGCTAAATGTCAAAATTCATCCAACACTTTTAAAAACACCAGCATTACATTAGAGGAAATTACAAATCATAATGGTAGATTAACATATGAGTGGGATAGAATCATCGATCAGACAGCTTATAAAATTATGAAGCATTCTTTCTCTAAGCACATCGCAGAATTTTCACTTCCAAATACTCAAAAATCAAAGGGTACTATGTCAGCAATTGCTAAAGATATTATGGCAGCATGTGTCCCTGGATCGTCTTTATATGGTCATACATCAGGTATACTGCATTCAGAATGCAAAGACCTTACAAATGGACGTAAAATCTATTGGGGAGAAGTAGATTTATCGCATTATATATGGTTCTCTCGTTCTAACAAAGGCACTGTAGTTATTGTTAACGGAATTAATGATAACAATAGTACGATATTTGTACCTACTAGGGGTAAAAGTTATTATAATACTCAAAATTAAAAACCAGAAAAGTCAGGGAAGCAAGTTAAATTAGTGGACAAAAAAGTAACTTGTGAAACTTAATGCAAGTTGAGCAAATATTGTAGTTTTGGTAATAAGCAAAAATCAGAATTTCAGAATCATAATTCAGAAGTAAAACAGGCTTTATATCTGGCTTTGGGACTTAGCTTGTGTACTTCATTCGCTAACTTGAAATCTGCTGTATATTACCAATCAATTTGTAAAAACTAAATCTTGCCGCCAAAGGCGGCAAGGCAGAAGGAACACCTCTCCCATGAAGGGAAGAGGTAAGTGCTACGGACGCATCTTTTCTCATGCTGTGCATCTCGAAAAGAATATTCCTACTTTTTCGCCCACAAGGGGCGAGGTTTGTACCTTTTCTTCCTTCTGCCTCCTGCCCTTTGCCTCCTGCCTTTCTTTTATCAATAAAAGCAAATATGAGTGGGGATACAAATAAATTTCTGACTCACTACACCCACTCAGCCACACCCCACACCCAAAAGCCTTATATATAACGGGTTTGCCGTTATCTTAGTGCCATTCGGCACTGTAGTTATTGTTGATCCGGCTAATTTCGACGCAGGTACAATGTTTGTACCTTCAAATGGATTGCAATAGTACAATAACTTAAGGTAAGAAGCAAATTTATTTAACTCAGTAAAAAGACCGAGCTTGTTGAGCTAAATAATTTATCTACTTCATTGCATCAATGATTTTCCCTATTTGGAAAAGTAACTCCTCCACATTTGCCCTTGACGCACCTACTCGAGTCGAAAACTCGTTCAGATATAATCCGTTGCATACCTCATTTAAAGCATTGTTTATAATTACCACTTCTTCTTTACTCAAACGAATCGTGGTTATCTCTTTTTCTACCTGCTCTATCTGCATAAAGTTACATTTCTTAGGTGTATGGACAGTATCTCTTAGAGGATGATGTACTTTTAATTTTAAGCTGTCGAATAGCGATCGCAATCTATTCTTGTCCTCAATCTTTGAGCAATTTGTAAAAGAAAGTCCAGTAAGCGTGATGGTACAAGCATTAATGTCGCATATATTTGCACAAGATTCGGATGGATAGGTTATTTTAAGCATTCCAGTAAGGCTCCCCATCAGCCACCCCAACAGAAGAGCCAACTTTGGAGACTAATTCACTGTAGAAGTCCCCAGCGCTATTTAGCCCAAGCTGCATTTTCACCATCAGCCCCTTCCATCCTTGAATAGCAATATTTTCTGGGGCATAACATATATTAACAAATTTCGTAACCCTGTGCTAAGTTACTTATCTGCGGAACGATTGCTAATTATTTATGGCAATTGTGGCAGATTGTGGGCTTGATGGTGTAATTGCAGAAATCCGAAAGCTTAATCAGAAAAAGATTATCTAGCAGGAACGATGTATCTTTCAAATCTGCACTACAAAAATCAGTCACTTGAATATCTGGATTTTACAGTTAGCAGCTGCAAGAGTGAAAAGCGCGTAATTTACCGAAAAAATGGGTTTAAAGCCCCGTGCTTCTAGCACGGCTTTAAAGTAATAAGTAATAAGTAATGAGTAATGAGTAAGAATATTAACTTATTACTTATTACTTATTACTTATTACTTATTACTCCAGAATCACCGTGGCTTCAGTCCGGTGAGGATGTCAAAGCCGTAGGCATCGCTGAGTGCTATTTGAGGGGATTAAAAAGATATCTATCTATAGAGGGTTGCGCCCAATCAAATTGAAAAAAGTCTTGATCTAGGATTACGTTTTATCAGCTTTTTTCTCTTCAGTGCTAACTGCTGAAGCCGCTCAATTTCAGTTAATACATCTTCCGGCTTGGTTTCCATTTCTAAATCAGCAAGCTCACTGTCTTCATCATTGTCAATCCCCATTTTATCTTGAATCGCATCAAGCATTTGTAATACTCGTGTGACTTCATGCTCTGTCAGTA
>NZ_JABXKI010000181.1 GCF_017115095.1 Nostoc sp. NMS4
AAAATCGCTGAAATCATTGTGTAGTAAGTATTTCGCATTCTCGGATAAGTCTATTGTGTCTTCCATTCAAGATAGTTTATTAAAGAAGGTTTTACAGCAGACATCATGAAATCTAGCAAACTCCACCCAAACAACAATCAAAGCTCAAACACCCAAGTTCAAAACTAAAACAGATCCCTAATGCTAATCAGTTAGAGGCAGAGTTTCTAAATGTAACTGATGGTCAATAGAGTTGACTCGAAATGCACAGGAGGCGATTAACATTATTCTTCGCAGCGATCGCAGTGCTGCTCATGAGTCTGCACAGTCGCCCAAAGCGCAGCAAGCTTCTAAACACCGTGTTGAAAACTCAGAATATTTCAAGCGGTTTCAGTATGTGAGATTTCTAAACTGCAACAAACCAGCAAGGCTGATTATATTTTGAGTACAAGAACTGCAACATGAAGACTTTGCAAATTTATAAGTCAACCTGTAGTTGGAGAAAATAATGGGCGACCTTCAATCATCTTGATTAAGGTTAAGTACCCCAACTGTGAGCAAACAGCGATTAGACTGCAAGCAAGAGAAGTATTTTCAACAAGAGCGATACCTTCACCTTGGACATAAACAGTTTTCAACTAGCCAAATAATCTTTAATTTTGTCTTGCTCACGTCGTAAAGCTTTGATACCCTGCCCATAAGCAGAGCGTACCTTGGAATGACTAAGATTAAGTCCTTGTGCAACCTGTTTTGCAGTCAACTTGTTCTCGCCCGACAACCCAAACTGTAACATTAAGACTTGGCGTTGATTTGGTTTCAAGGTAGCTAATAAATCCTGTAAATCTAACCGGAGAGATTCTAGAGCAACATACTCTTGTGCGGAGATTCTTTCATCGGGTAATATCTCTTGCAGTTGGTTTTCTTGCTCCTCTCCAATTCCTAACTCCAAAGAAACTAACGGACGAAATGCGTTTAGGCATTCGGAAACTTGTTTAGGTGATGCATCAACAGCTTCAGCGATTTCTATAATAGTGGGTGTTCTTCCCAAGGTTTGAAAAAGTTCAATGTGTGCTTTTTTGATTTGCATCAATCTTTTGGTCAAGTCATGGGGTAGGCGAATGGTGTGAGATTGTTCTGCAACTGCTCTGGTAATTGCTTGCCGAATCCACGCCTTTTGCATAAGTAGACAATTTATAGCCCCGATTCGGCTCAAATTTTTCTACCGCTTTCTGTAAACCTATTGCTCCCTCTTGAATCAGATCCAAAATTCTAGGTTACTCCAACGGTATTTTTTAGCTATTGCAACCACTAATCGGAGGTTGGCGGTAATCATTAAATGTTTAGCAAGTTGACCAAGCGTTTTGATTTGGATTAATTCTGCTTCTGTTTTATTGACCTCGGCAGCCAGTTCAGCCCTAGTTGGAGAACGCTTTAGCCGTTGTATGAGAAGATTGTAATGCTTATCAAGTGCCAGCATAGACTTTACTTCTCTTGCATAGAGAACCTCTTGCTCCGGTAATAGCCGATCAATGCCAATACAGTTCGGTTAAGGTTTTTTGATGAAAATTCTAGATCGCTAAAGATGCGATAAATCATCATAAAGACGTGATAAATCGCCGTCTCTTGCCTTAACCGAACAGTATTGCGATCAATGCGACCAATTTCTCGTAGGTAAATTCCAAGTGTATCAGAGTCAAAGCTCGCCATCTTGCGTAAAGCTAATTTAGACCCTGACAGTAGAGTATAAATTAAACAGTCAACGATGATCTAAATTAATTTCTGCTCCGTTGATAAAAAAATTTCAAAAATTCCTCATGGGGGCTACATGGGGGGCTATATATACCCCAAAAATAGCTCAGGACTTTGGGGACATTTTGACACCTATATAGGGTGCATATAGGTGCTAAATGGGGTATATTTGACTGATTAATATTTTGTACCCCATTTAGCCCCCAAGGGGTTATGATAAGCTCTTGAGATTAGGCAAAAAAGGGGAAGTTATTTTATTCTTCTTTCTCTTGCTCTTGCAGATCACTTCAACAGATAATTTTCACTTTCTCAAAGTGTATTACCTTTGTCTTTATGTCAAACATTCACACGTTGCAAAAAATTTTTCCTGCGGGTTTCGATAACGGTTACGGAAGTCTCAAACTTTTAGTCGATGGCTTTGAAGTAGTTCGTGTCCCCAGCTATATAACCAATGCCGAGATGGAAGATGTACCAGGACGGGTAGTTTTTAACGGTAGTGCTTATACAGTTGGAGCGCGGCTCGTTCTTGGTAGGAGCCTCTAGAAACTAGAGGGGTATGACTAAGGTACAAAACTAAAGTCACTTTAGTTTTTGTATAACTGTTCTTTTGATGTGAGTGATACCAAGTAACCTAGAAAGGTAAAGTCTCACCCTTGAGGATACAAGTGACTCCCTATCTGCCCACAGTGAGTAGACTCGGAATTCTACAGGCTGAAGCTGGGAACAGGACGCAATCAGAGCCTAAGCAGGAATGGCACACTGGCGTTAATGGGGAAATGGCATGGGCAAACAAGTCCTAGAAAAGTGTCTCAGTGTAAGGCTGCAACCTGGACAAGAAATGCAGACCTCATCCTTTCACTCTCACAGCATTTTTCAACAATAGCTGTAATATCCGAGAGAAGGATAGACAAACCGGACTGCCCTAAACCATCAAACAATCAAAAGAACGGAACGAGTAAAAACGATATAAAGGTCTAGGGAAAGGTCGAAAAACCCTAGTAGGTAAGACGAGGTACGGAACTCCTTTATATCGGGTAGGACAGAGCGTAACTGCTCTGAGGTATTCAGAAAACGCTTTCTTGGAGTAGAGCATGATTGGACGCAGTATAAAAACTAGCGAATCTTGGAAATCATTACCCTGGAAGAAATTCCGGACGAACCTTTTCCGCTTACAAAGAAGAGTGTTCAAAGCTGTTCAAGTTGGAGACAAGCGTAAAGCTAGGTCACTACAAAAGCTTATTCTGAAATCCTTTGCAGCTAGATGGTTAGCAATTCGTCAAGTAACTCAGTTAAACGCTGGCAAAAAGACGGCTGGAATCGATGGTAAAACCGCCCTAACTCATGAGGAGAGATTTAACCTCGAACTGCTACTAAGGCACAAAGATTGGTATCACAACAAATTAAGATTGATACCAATCCCAAAAAAAGACGGCTCCATCAGATACCTTAAAGTCCCCACAATTGCAGATAGATGCTGGCAAGCAATCGCAAAATTCGCACTTGAGCCAGCACATGAAGCAATTTTTCATGTACATAGCTATGGATTTAGACCCGGAAGGGGTACTCAGGATGCCCGGCAACAGGTTTTCAACAACCTAAACTCAAAAGCAAACGGCATCACCAAAAGAATCCTAGAACTAGACATAGAAAAATGCTTCGACAGGATTAATCACTCCACCATAATGGATAACTTGATTGCTCCAAGAGCATTAAAAACTGGAGTATTCAGAGCATTAAAAGCCGGAATAAACCCAGAATTCCCCGAACAAGGTACACCACAAGGCGGAGTCTTTAGCCTACTACTTGCAAACATCGCATTAAATGGAATTGAAAATATACATCAATACCATGCCAGCAAGGAAAGAAGAATAACACCAAAAACCCCCAAAGAACACATAATAAATGCTTGTGTAAGATACGCGGATGATATGGTGTTCTTCTTAAGACCTCAAGATAATGCAGAAGGAATACTTGAAAGAATCAGCCAATTCCTAGCAGACCGAGGAATGAAAGTAAGTGAGAAAAAGACCAAACTAACCGCCTCGACAGATGGATTCGACTTTCTAGGCTGGAACTTCCAAGTACAGCAAAACGGAAAATTCAGATGCATTCCCTCAGTGGAAAATTTCAAAAACTTCCGCAAGAAAGTAAAACACATCGTCAACAACTCGAATTATGGGGCTAAGGTCAAAGCTGAAAAGCTAGCGCCAATTGTTCGAGGTTGGAGACACTACCACAAATACTGTGATATGAGTGGTTCACGGTTCTCACTGTGGCACATGAGCTTCACAGCCTTCAGGGTATTCAACAGGGAAACAAAAATGGATAGGCATACGACCAAAAAGCTTATGGAAAAAGCCTTCCCCAAAGTTCCCAACTCTGAAAATGCCTTCATCAAAGTCCAAGGAAATAAATCCCCCTTTGACGGCGATTTAGTCTACTGGAGCAAACGCAACAGTAAACTATACGACGGCGCAACCTCAAAACAATTAACAAAGCAAAACCATACTTGTGGAAAATGCGGTCTAAAGTTAACCTCTGAAGAGAGGGTACATTTACACCACATAGACGGTAATCACAACAACTGGAAACCAAAGAATCTAGTTGTATTACACGAAAGCTGTCACGACTACATCCACATGAGCAACAGGGAAAAGAAGTAGACTAAAAACGTCATGCGCGAAAACCCGTACCCAAATCAGTTAGGAAAGTGACTTTAGTCAACACTTTCCGGGAAGGCGCAAGGAGTCTACCGAATTAACCCTTAAGAATATCGGGAGCCAGATGCACGGAAACGGGCACGTCTGGATCTAACAGAGAGGTGCGGGGCATAATAGCCCCCATCGACTCTACCGAGTCCGCTTACCGAACAGGGAATTATTTTGACCGCAACACCGACAATAATGAAAATAAAGTCAATAATGCGTTGTTGACTTTATTGGGTGCATTGGCACATCTGCCACACCGTAAGGCTTGGCACTTAAAATTAGTCGTCAGTTTACATGATGTTGGTCTGGCATCAGAACTACAAAAAGTACTCAATGGAGAATATCAGCCAATACTTGCTGGCAAGCAATCAGAAGTAAAAGTAGAAGTGCTGAAAGTTGTACTAGAGGGTATGGGTGCATTGTTTGGGCATCCACTACCCAAAAAATTAACCATTTTAGACTTTGGCAATGGTACGACCCTGTATTCTCGTTACAACCGGGGTCAGCGAGAAGTTCACACTGCTTACCCCATCGGTGTAGAAGTTCTCATCGATGATATCTCCCAAAAAATGAAACATTTGAATGGCGGAAAAATCGGGGATGCCTCCAAAATCCGATTTTGTCTGGAAATGGGGCATACCAGGTACAGCCGTGACATCGATATCAAAGATATATACAGTGCTTCTTTAAAAGATTGGTATGAAAAATACTTGAAGAAAGTGGTGAATCTCACACTTGATGCCAAGCACCAAGGGGATGAAATCTGGGCGATTGGTGGAGGTTGCCTCTTACCAGGATTTAAGAAGCTGTTGGAGAAAAACGGCTTCAAAATCCTGGACAATCCGGTAGAAGCCAATGTCTTTGGGCTTTTAGAGATGGCAAAAACCATCAGCAGTAAGAACCCAACTACTACATCTCTTAAGTGATCGCAATGGCAGACAAACTTGACTTAACCCCAGAAAAAGTTCGGATCAAAGATAGCTACCGAGAGCGGATATTTGCAGAATCACAGCAATTAGGTAAAAGTTACCTGGAGACGCTTTATTTTATAATTGATTGCTATTTTGCTTTCAGGAAGGGTGCATTTCCCACACAACAAGAGGTTTTTTTTTCTTTCCCTTTTCCCAAAAACCCGACAAGTATTGATATAACTACTACTTTCAATTGGGTAT
>NZ_JABXKI010000410.1 GCF_017115095.1 Nostoc sp. NMS4
TCGCTAATGGCAAAGTTGAAGTTGTAGAAAGAGCTACCCGTAAATCTCAAGAAATAGTCATTGATGAAGTGACAACAACACTCAAACAGTGGCTTACAGAAGCAATAGAGTGAAGTAGGGAGTAGACAATTTTCCATTCAACCTAACTTTTCACCTGATCTGGAAAGACCTACGAAAAATCTAATCCCCTTCCCACGAGTGTAAAGCGGAAAATTCAAAGTCTCTCTCCTCGAAGGAGAGAGATTTAGAGAGAGGTTTTTCAGAACCGATAAAAAGTCAGATTCCCCAGAGACGCAATTAATTGCGTCTTTCTAAAATTTACATAATTTGGTAGGTGACGGATTAGAAATAAAAATTCTAAAATTGAATTAGGGACTTACAGAATTAAGAAGCATTTAAGTCTCCTCTAGATTGTGGGAAACTCTCTACTTATAAGTATCGTCTTTAACCAGGCTGCTCCTCACATAACTACCATATCAGCCCTCAGTTAGGAAGGTTTTGAACATGAAAGACCAACAAGGATCTAATCGTATTTCTTCAGGCGTAATTGCAGCCGTGTCAGCTGCGGTTGTAGCGGTAGGTGGCGGTTTAGCTTGGTTTACTTCACACTCCAGCAATACTCCCATAATGTCCAATCCATCTGGGCAAATCGCTCAACCAATACAGCCATCAATTAAGCAGCCAGGTAATGAGCAAACCCCCAACGTTTACTGGCTAAGACCAAAAGATAAAAATGTTACTTTGGTTCCCCAACCTGTTAAAGTAGCTTCTGTACTACCCAACCAGGCTTTAGAAGCAGCTTTCCAAAGTTTGTTGGCAGGCCCAACAGAAGGGACAGATTCAACAACTATCCCCAAAGGAACCAAGCTATTAGGGCTGAAGTCAGAAAATGATGAAGTTCACGTTAATTTATCCGAAGATTTTACCAGTGGTGGCGGTAGCACGTCAATGATGGGTCGTGTAGGACAAGTTGTTTACACTGCAACAACTTTAAATCCCAAAGCCAAGGTGTACATTGACGTGAACGGCAAACCGTTGGATGTTTTAGGCGGTGAGGGTGTAGAGTTGCAACAACCGCTAACTCGTGAACAGTTTCAGAAAGATTATCCACTTTAGTCATCGGTCATCAGTCATTGGTCATTAGTCATTCACAAATGACAAATGACAAATAACTTACAGTTTGCTATTTAACACACGAAAATTACGGGCTTGCTGCTCTAACCTTGTGGCGAGGCGATCGCAAACCCGATTACACAAATCAAAAATCATTTGATCTTCCACCCGGTAATAGGCGCAAGTTCCTTCACTGCGGCGGCTAAGGATACCTGCTTGCCACATTACCTTCAGGTGTTTTGACACATTTGCCTGAGAAGTCTGTGTTGCCTCTACCAACTCTTGCACGCATTTTTCTTCATCCCGTAATAAGTGTAGCAGCCGCAGACGCATTGGCTCACTTAATAGGCTGAAGTATTCAGCTACTTGTTGCACCACTTCTGGTGGTAAAGGCAACGTTTGTTTCATCAGGGTTAACCCGCAAGAAAAGAAAATTTTAACAATGACTCACATCATATATACATTAATACTTAATCAGGGTTAATTCGCATCAAAGGTTGACCATATTCTACAGCGTCGCCATTTTGGAGAAGAATTTCCATCACCTGTCCAGAGACTTCCGCTTCAATTTCATTCATCAGCTTCATCGCCTCAATGATACAGACTGTTTGACCCTTGCGGACGCGATCGCCCACTTCCACAAATGCCGCTTCCCCAGGCGCAGGAGCGCGATAAAACGTTCCTACCATTGGGGAAGGCACTTCTACTAATCTCTGGTCAATGGTTGAGGGAGGACTTACTGATAACTGCATTTGTGTGCTAGTTCCAGTATTTTCAAACACACGAGATGTAGACACCTCCGTTACCTGACTTCCGCTCACCTGGTTTCCCCCAGACGAACCCGATGTCAAGCCCGAACCTACCACACCGCCTAAAGTCCCTTGACCTACCGACAACATCTGATTGCTAACGCTCACAGCCTTACGGACTGTTAGCTCAAAATCATCGCTTTTGAGTATGACTTCTGCAATATCTGTTTGTGCGATCGTTGCCAGAAGTTGGCGGATTTCATTAAAGTCCAATGGCACAGTTTTTATTACCTCGACCTATCCGTAAATTAGCATTTTAAGTGTGGCAGAGATTGCCATCGGGATAAAAGCATCTCCGTAGAGATGAAAGTTATTCCCTGCTGATATATTTATCTTCTTGGGTATCAACTTTGATGCGTTCTCCTTGAGAAATAAACAAAGGAACCATCACAATTGCACCAGTTTCCAGAGTTGCTGGTTTTGAGCCACCCGTGGCGGTGTCACCTTTTAAACCTGGATCTGTTTGAACAATTTCCAGAACCACAGA
Source organism: Nostoc sp. NMS4 (assembly GCF_017115095.1). Taxonomy (GTDB): domain Bacteria; phylum Cyanobacteriota; class Cyanobacteriia; order Cyanobacteriales; family Nostocaceae; genus Nostoc. The sequence goes on from NZ_JABXKI010000410.1 coordinate 2,410, forward strand.
CTTAGGCAATTCTACTCCTAGCACCTGTTCGCCCCACCGGATTACCTCAGCTTCCATACCTTCCTTGAGGTACTTGACGCGATCGCCAATTTGTTCACGAGTTAATCTACCTTCTTCGTAGGTTTCCATATCCATAAAGACAAACTCATCGCCCTCTTTATAGGTATGCTGCATCGTGCTTTTTTCTAGAGTGGCTTGCGGCACACTTTCCCCAGCGCGGAACGTTTTTTCCATCACACTCCCACTCTGGACATTTTTTAGCTTAGTTCGTACAAAGGCAGAACCCTTGCCTGGTTTGACGTGCAAGAATTCAAGCACTCGCCATACAGACCCATCCAATACAATTGAAACACCGGGTCGAAAGTCGTTACTGGAGATCATGAAACTTTCAAATTTTGGAAGACAATCGGCATTTATTGTACCCTTCTACCGGAGTAATTAGCTATTTAGTCATTAGTCATTGGGCGTTAGGAGTGCTGAGTTAGGAGTTAGGAGTTAAGAGTTAGGAGTTTTGTTTATCTCCTTGTCCTCTTGTCCCCTTGTCCCCTTATCTCCCTTTTCTCCTCATCCCCCTCATCATCCCACTTGCATTGATTTTCACTCAGCACTCAGCACGGGCTAAACGCCCCGCTACCGCTAACAGCACTCAGCACTCATACTGTGGGAAGATTATTTGTGGGTTACGTCCAGTCAACAATTCACTGCTGCATTTGAGTTATCCCATGCTTAACTTATTAAAATCCTGGCTGAAGAACAGCCTAATGGCAATACTGCTGGTAACAATATTTTTAGGCATAACTACAGTTGGGTGGACTCCCTCCAGTAGCGCCGCACTACCAGCCGGCAATGCAATTACCGACGGTAAGGCTTTGTTGCGGTATGCACTCCCGATAGATAACAAACCTGTGCGGCAACTACAAGGCAGCTTAGAGGACATCTCTGCCCAACTGCGGGCGAATCGACGTTGGGGTGCTATTTCCAAAGACATTAGCCAAGCATCCCGCATTCTCGATAAACCTTCCCAAATCTTAACAACCGTTCCCGCAGAACGCCAACCCCAAGCGGAGGCTTGGATTACCGAGTTAAAAGCCGGGGTGGGTAAATTGCAAGAATTGGCGAACAGCAAAGATAAAGAACAAATTCTGCAAGAGAGAAGTAAGTTGCTAAATCTCGTTACTAGGCTAGAAGAGTCAATGGTGAAACAATTCCCCTTTGAAGTCCCTGCCCAGTACAGTAACCTGCCACAACTTAAAGGTCGTGCCACTGTAGAAATTAAAACCAACAAAGGCGATTTGTCCCTTGTTGTAGACGGTTATAGCGCCCCTGTCACTGCTGGTAATTTTGTAGATTTGGTACAGAGAGGTTTTTATAATGGTTTAGAATTTACCCGCTCTGAAGAATCTTACTTTCTCCAAACGGGAGATCCGGCTGGGAAAGATGTGGGTTTTATTGACCCCACAACGGGCAAATATCGCGCTATTCCCTTAGAAGTCTTAGTTCAAGGTGATAAAGCACCTACTTATGGCATTACTCTAGAAGAAGCTGGTCGTTACGTTGATATGCCAGTTCTACCTTTTTCTGCCTTTGGTGCAGTAGTGATGGCTCGTCCCGAAAGTGAAGTAAATGGTGGTTCATCACAATTTTTCTTCTTTTTGTTTGAACCAGAACTCACTCCCGCCGGACGCAACCTATTAGATGGTCGTTATGCCGTTTTTGGCTATCTCACCGAAGGCAGAGAAGTTTTGGATAAATTGAAGGCTGGTGATAAAATCGAATCAGCAAAAGTGGTTCAAGGAATAGAAAATCTGGTTGAACCGCAAGCTGCATAAGAAGACACAGGGGACAGGAGAAGAATAATTCTTGTACAGACGACAGACGCGATTAATCGCGTCTCTCCTGATTCAGATTCCCGGCGGTGAATATCTGCTCAACTACGATCGATCGCTAATTCTGGAAAAGTCCGTGATACAATTTGCTGAGTATCTGTAAAAACTGTTTCCTCGTAAAATCCATCTTCCACTAGTAACACCGAAACTTTTGCTTTCAGTGGGTCTATAATACAATATTCAGGAACCTCTAAGGCCGCATATTCAGAGCGCTTATGGCGATAGTCCCTTTTCACCGACTCTGGACTAACCACCTCGACAATTAGCAAGCGCGGCAAACAGCCACTGTTTGACCTCGCTACGACCATGCGGATCGACTGGCATCAGCACTTCACTTCGCTCACCTAGATGAAGCAACATCGCACCACTCTCAAAGATAGAGATGTCTCATCCGTCTTGCCATCTGCTGCCATTAATAATGTATGTGCGCGACGAATTTTTCTGGCTTTTGCTGAACCCTTTTTGACTATATCGAGTAGTTCTTGCCTTTGTGATTCACCGAGATTAATTTTATACTTCTTGCTCATACACTCTTTTTCCTTCTGAGCGCGATCGCATCTAAGCTTGTGGGCACGGATGCACCCACATCGCTATTTAATCACAATCTAGTATTACCCAGCAAAATTAATGGGACAGACCACTAGTACTCCATTATTTCCTTCTTCCTTTACGCTCTTTGCGTCCTTTGCGGTTCGTTCCTTTACCCTTCAACGCTTGATAGACTACTAGCTGTAAACAGCCCTTGCAAAACGCTCGGCCAAGTAAATAATGTCCTGTCTACGAGCAATTTGATTTATCCATTGTTTGGGAATATTTTCCACCCCATAGTAAATTCCCGCTAACCCACCGGTGACGGCGGCGGTAGTATCGGTATCTCCGCCTAAATTCACAGCTTTCAATACCGCCTCAGAATAAGATGAGCTATTTAACAAACACCATAGGGATGATTCTAAGGTATCAATCACATAGCCACCAGAATTAATCTCTTCCACTGGTACTTTGGCAATCTCACCACTGAAAAGTCTACCAAAATGCGGCTTTTCTAATAAAAATTCCCGCACAGAATAAATTGTTTGGATATCTTGTAATCCTTGTAAATAAGCTGTTTGAGGGTCAGCCCCTTCTAAGAGCGCCACTGCAATACTAATATAAATGCCACAGGCCATTTGCGATCGCACATGAGCATGAGTAATCGCCGAAACATCATGCACCCGCGCCAGCAATTCCCCTAAAGTTAAACTTCTGTGACAATAAGCCATCGGCAAGATTCTCATCAATGAACCATTGCCATTACT
>NZ_JABXKI010000402.1 GCF_017115095.1 Nostoc sp. NMS4
GGAGAACATTTATAAAAGCGGATCGTTGGGTAGTAAGCAAAAGTCATTAACAACCATGCGAATAAACCTGTAAATGCGATCGCCCAATTACCCCAAACTAAACCCAAAATCACACCCATCAGTGGAACTAGATAAATCAGAGGCATTCCCACCAAAGTCCCCAATAGTAGTAATGGCGAATAATTCAGTTGAGTATAGGCGGTACGAGCAACCATATCCCAAATCGTCGCCAGCGAGTCATAGGGACGCAAACTGCGAGTCAAGGTACTCAATCCTAGCCAGATACGCCCTTGATTGGGCATTGGGCTTGTCCCCTTATCCCCCACCACTCCCCCACTACTTTTAACAGCCTGAGCTAGGGCACAATCGTCAATTAAAGCTTGGCGAATCACTTGAATACCCCCGATTCGCTCTAAAGCTTCACGGGCGATCAGAATAGATCCACCGGCGGCTCCTGCGATGGGATTGTTGGGATTATTCACCCAGCGAAAAGGATAGAGTTTTTGGAAGAAAAAAACGAAAGCTGGAATCAAAAGTTTTTCCCAAAAGCTTTCACACCTGAGTCGTACCATTACAGAAACCATATCTAAATCTTCCTGCACAGCTTTCGCAACAAGTCGGCGAAGATTACCAGCATCGTGTTCGATATCTGCGTCAGTCAGTAAAAAATAGTCAGGTGCGAATAAACTTGCGCTCTTTATACCTTGCTCAACTGCCCAAAGTTTCCCCGACCAACCAGGGGGCAGTGACTCGCCCGTGATAATATGCAATTGCTGGGGTTTACCGACAGCGTGTGCAACCCCTTCGGCAAAATTTGCTGTCCGGTCTGTGCTGCGATCGTCTACTAAAAACACGTTAAAAGAACCAGGGTAATCTTGGAGTAGGAGCGATCGCAAACTAGTTGGTATTAACTCAGCTTCATTACGGGCTGGAACCACGACACAAACCACAGGTAACGATTTTAGCTGAGTTTCTGTAACCTCTAATTGCTGGTCTGTTCGCCAAAATTGTCCCCAAAAACACAGTAATCCTAACCAAATTGTCAAGGATAAGAGCATCAATCCTAATACAATTACATCCATGACCTATTGCAAATTCTCAGTAACTCAGACAGAATACTATGTCTACTAATAGAGTAAAAATTTTTTTACTGTAGTGCCGTGTTTATGAGTGGGTGTTGAGGTTAAATAGGATTTGATGCAAACACAAGACAGGGTAAAAGTCAATCAAGTCGCAAATGCGATCGCAGCTAGCCAAGAATATCTGCTTTCGATTCAAAATCCGGCAGGTTACTGGTGGGCAGAGTTAGAATCTAATGTCACCATCACTGCTGAAGTTGTCCTTTTGCATAAAATTTGGGGAACAGACCAAACTAGACCTTTGCACAAAGTTGCAGCATATTTGCGTCAAGAGCAACGGCAGCATGGCGGTTGGGAACTTTACTATGGTGATGGTGGAGAAGTTAGCACCTCGGTTGAAGCTTACATGGCGCTCAGGCTGCTAGGTGTACCAGCAACCGATCCCGACATGATTCGGGCAAAAGCTTTTATTCTCCAACGGGGTGGAATCAGCAAAACTCGGATTTTTACCAAGTTACACCTAGCCTTGATTGGCTGCTACAACTGGCGGGGTATTCCCTCACTACCAGCTTGGGTGATGTTGTTGCCAAATGCTTTCCCGGTGAATATTTACGAGATGTCTAGCTGGGCACGTTCCAGCACAGTACCGTTGTTGATTGTATGCGATCGCAAACCTGTTTTTATCACCAACCCAACTATCAACCTAGATGAGCTATATGCCGAAGGTGTCGATCGAGTCCGGTGGGAATTACCCCAAAGTGGTGATTGGACTGATTTATTCCTCACCCTCGATCGGGGTTTCAAGTTAGCAGAAAGTCTGAATTTAGTACCCTTTCGTGAAGAAGGTATCAAAGCCGCCGAAAAGTGGATTTTAGAACGCCAAGAAGCTACAGGCGACTGGGGTGGCATTATTCCGGCAATGCTGAATTCAATGCTAGCTTTGCGGTGTCTGGATTATGACCGAAACGATCCCATTGTGGAACGAGGTTTGCAAGCAATTGATAACTTTGTCATTGAAACCGAGAATAGCTATCGGGTACAGCCTTGTATTTCACCCGTTTGGGATACAGCTTGGGTGATGCGTGCGTTAATAGAATCTGGTTTTGCACCAGATCATCCCGCCGTCGTAAAGGCTGGAGAATGGTTGTTGCAAAAACAAATTTTAGATTACGGAGATTGGGCGGTCAAAAATCGTCAAGGAAAACCAGGGGCTTGGGCGTTTGAGTTTGAGAATCGCTTTTATCCCGACGTAGATGACTCGGCGGTGGTGGTGATGGCTCTACATTTGGCGAAACTCCCGAATGAAAAAATCAAACAGGCTGCGATCGCTCGTGGGTTAAACTGGATTGCATCTATGCAATGTAAACCAGGTGGGTGGGCTGCTTTTGATTTGGATAACGATCAAGATTGGCTCAACTCGATTCCTTATGGCGATTTGAAAGCCATGATCGATCCAAACACCGCAGATGTTACGGCGAGAGTTGTAGAAATGCTGGGTGCTTGTGATTTGGCAATTGATAGTGATAATTTAGAGCGATCGCTAACTTATCTTTTGCGCGAACAAGAAACCGAAGGCTGTTGGTTTGGTCGTTGGGGTGTAAATTATATCTACGGCACCAGTAGCGTTTTGTCAGCCTTGGCGTTAATCGATCCTCAAAAGCATAAACTCAGTATAGAACGGGGAGCAGCTTGGTTAATTGGATGTCAAAACTCAGATGGTGGTTGGGGTGAGACTTGCCGCAGCTACGACGATCCCAGTCTTAAAGGAAAAGGAAATAGTACTGCATCTCAAACTGCTTGGGCAATAATAGGCTTAATAGCAGCAGGTGAAGCTACTGGTAAATTAGCTCTTGATGCGATCGAGCGGGGAATTGGCTATTTGGTGGTAACTCAACAGCCCGATGGTACTTGGTTTGAGGCCGACTTTACAGGTACTGGATTTCCTTGCCATTTTTATCTTAAGTATCATCTCTATCAACAATACTTTCCTTTAATTGCACTAGGTCGTTATCAAGCAGCGATCCAAAAAGGTTAAGAGTAATTGTAATTTATATGCATTTGCTCTACCTCCCGAACCCTGCCCTCGATCGGGGCTAAGGTGTACACACAAGTCTTAAAAACCTAGCTTGATGAGGCTTTCCTTATTCTCATAGAAAGAAACCCTTGATTTTGTATTAGTCCACGTTCGCGTAGCGTTCCGCAGGAAAGGTGGACTTTGTTTGTGTAGCAGCGATTTCTAATCGCCCAATACTTTTCAAACATCCTCTAATGCCTAAAATCAATGTATTTCTATTCCCTAGCAATGACAATATCGTTAGATTTAATAACTGCATAAGCTTCTTTTCCCTCAGATAATTCCAACTCTTCTGCGGAAGCTCTGGTGATAATCGAAGTTAATTGTACTTTGTGAACAATCTCCAGAGTAACCTCACTATTCACTGCTCCATAAATAACTCGTTTAACTACACCTTTAAGAATATTGCGAGAGCTAACTTTTAGTGATTTCTTTTGAATACTACTTTCTATGTCAGGCTTGTGAGTGTAGTAGATATCTTCCTCTTTTTCTTGCTGAGTTGGTGGTGATATTGATGCCAAGCTTTGCTGAGTGAGACTACGCACGAGTTCCCGCAGAATCTCAGTCTTGGTGCGTTGAGACTGTTCGCAAAACTCCTCTAGAATCTTCCGCTCGTCTTCTGAAGTTTGAAATGTAACCCATCCTTGTTCTTTTCTTGGCATAATAATATTATCAATTTTGGTTATCTTGGTAAAATTCTACCAAGTATCAATTCGATACGTCGTTTTAGTAATAACATTTTTTTTGTCAGGATTTTCGGCATTTTTATCGCAAATTAATTAACTAATCTCATATAGTTAACTACATATATATTTATTTTTTTCTAGATGCGAAATATTTTGTTACTTGAAATTTTCTAAATCATCACTAAATTATTACCAACTAAGATGGTATAACGTGAGTTCACAGCCGGGGGATGAAACACCTAAAATCGCGTTCTCAAGACCTGCGAAGTTTATTTGAGAACAATATCACTATTGAATACGTGGCAGAACCCCTGAAAGCTATGCCAGCTGATGCGGAGGCGAAAGAAGTGCTGCATTGGATGCAAGCACAGAATTTTGATGTTATCGGCGTTGAGACGGGAGATATTATTAGCGGTTATGTAGAACGCTCTAGTTTGATTCCAGCTAAAGAAGGCAAATGTAGCGACTATCAACGGGTGTTTCATCCCAAAGAACTAATTGCTATTTCTACCCCACTGATTAAGTTGCTACCAATTTTGCAACAAACTCCACGATTATTTGTCTTAGATTGCAATCAGGTAAGTGGTATTGTTACCTGTGGTGATTTACAAAAAGCACCCGTGCGAATGTTACTGTTCGGCTTAGTAACGCTGCTAGAAATGAATTTACTGCGGCTGGTGCGAATTTACTATCCCCAAAATTCTTGGCAAAAAGTCCTTAAACCTGAGCGTTTAGAAGTTGCTCAACGGCTATGGCGAGAGAGTCAAGAAAGAAACGAAGCCACCGATTTATTAGATTATCTGCAATTCTGTGATAAACGAGAGTTGATTTTAAATCAACCAGAACTTCTCCAGCAATTAGGACTAAAATCAAAACGGTTTGGTGAACGCTTCCTCAAGTCTGCTGAACAGTTGCGAAACCGATTAGCTCACGCCCAAAATTTAGTTAGTGGTTCCTCTTGGACAGAGTTGATTTCTCTAGCAGAAGCGATGGAAAAGCTATTAATTCACTGTGAGGAAGTTGAGTGAATTTTTCAGCTTTACATAACATTATTTAACCATTTTGTCAAGTCTGCTGCTGTCGAGAAATCTAATAGCGCCTCACTTAAATCCTCTAATTGAGTGAGAGATAATGCTTCAATCTGCGGTTCTGATTGAGTCTTAAAGTGGCTTGTTGAGCGAATCACTAACTTGAGTACCTGTATAATTGGGAACCCAACTCTCTGCTATTGCAAAATAGCGTACTGCCTTGAAATTCAACGATGCAGTTGGGCTGCACCAATGCTCAACGCCAGCAGGGATGTAGAGATAGTCTTGTGCCTGAACTAAAAGCTTTACCTGGCTGCCATCAGGACGCACGAAGCCATAGATTATTTCTCCTGCTAATACGTAGAGAGGTTCAGCCGCAGGATGAGTATGGTAACGCCCGTAGGTTGCTATCAGATGGTGAAGATTGAAGGAACCTGGATGTACATTGAGTAAGTCACACCAAAGAGCGCCATTTTCTTGCTGAAGAAATTCAAAGACGCTGTTATGGAGTTCTACACAATAACGTTTTTCAGCCTCAGTTAAAACGTCCTGGTCTAACAGATTGGGGAAGAGTAGCGATGTTCCAGGGTCGTAGTGTCTGAGTTGAATGCCAAGAGGCGCAAGTTCACGAATTATTTCGCCTAGATCGCTCTCAATCGTACCATCGTCAAGTAGTAGGTTAGCCATGACAAAAAGACTAATTAA
>NZ_JABXKI010000423.1 GCF_017115095.1 Nostoc sp. NMS4
TTGAGCAAGAACAAACAGAGGAAACTCCTTCCCAAACTATAACTGTGCTAAATAAGGGTAAAAACAAAGAAGTAGAGCAAGAAGCGACTGGAGCTTCTGGACAAGGGACAGTAAACGAAGGAGAGCAAACTCCTCCCGAAAGTACAACTGTGGCATTAAGTATATTTCAAAATAAAATGCAGGAGCTTCAGCAAAAAGTTAATCTAATACTTGGACTATCACTGCAAGCCAAACAAGAAGTAGAAGCAGATAACCCAAATAGCCGGACAGCAGGAACACTTAAAATGTATGAGCCGTTGCTAAATGGCGTTTTAAGACAAAGTAATACCTTTGTAGATAAGTTGCAAAAATTAGAGGAAGACATTCAGAATAAAACTCGAATTCTCCCGCTTATAGAAGCTAAAATGAATAGCCTAAAATCACAATCATCTAATGATGAAGAATATAAGAAAAATCAAGATTTTCTAGAAACACAACAAGCAAAGGTTAGAGAAGCCGTTAGCCCTATTGAAACAGAATTTTTCCAATTATATAAGAAGTATATTGGCATAATAAACTTCGGCATGACAAAAGTAGCTGGCTTGGAAGAACTTTTTGCTGTTAAAAATCAAGAATCTGAGCTAAATATTCAAGAGTTATCCTTATCAAATAAAACCAAAAAGAAATTTGTGGATATTTTTAAATATGCCATTCTCGATTTAGACAATCTCCATCTGCGTCTGTCAAAACTTTTACAGAATGCAATTGACGGAAATTTACTTGATGAAAAAGATATAAGTCAAGTCAGCAATAATATTGAAAGTTGGATAAATAAGTATGATGCTTTTAAAAATAGATATACTAAAGTTCAGAATAAACAAAATAAGAAAGAGGAAGAAATACGAGAATTTATTAGTAATTATAATTCTCAAATAACAGCTCATGCTAGCTTGAATCAGGCATCTAATAGGCTACTTAGTGAAATAAACAAACTACATATAAGTTCTTCCAAGAAACGACAATATGAAAAAGAGTTTAAACAGATAGGTGAAACTCAGTCTAACCTTCGTAAAAAACGTATTGTTGATCATGGTATCTACGAATCCAAAATTAAAAAAGACATTGAAAATTGGAATAGTACTTATGAAAAAGTCGTAGAAAATGTTTTAGAAAGTAAAAAAACACTTAAAGATAGCTTCAGTAACTTATTTACTATTTTACAAGAAGAAATTGATCGAGCATTAAGTTTACAAGACGATAAAGAAGAAGATACTTCAGATGAAGATAGCCAAGAAGATAATTTTTTACTACCAGAAATTCCAGAAGAAACATTAAGTGAGATTGATACCTTAGATAGCACTTCTCAGGAAAGCGAGCAGCCATTTGAAGTGGTGGGCAAGCGGAAAGAAGGAAAGATCATCTCAGGAAAGGCTTCTAAAAAGACTATCCCCAAAGTAAGCTACGATCGCGAGGGAGTATTGAAGTCTATTGGTGAACATGAAGTTAATGACATGAACATTTTCCGAATGGCAAGGGATACTAAATTGGCGCGAGTTGAATTCGATCCCCAACTCAAAATACAAAAACGCCAAGAGTTGTATGAAAAGCCATTCTTTAAATTAAATAAGACGACATATCGATTTGATTTATTAAACTCAGGAAATCGTGACTTCACCTGGGCAATAGAAACGGACAAAGATAACCTTAGTACTAGGATTCATCCCTTCGATGAGGCAGTTGCTTACACACGACAGGCTTTACTCACTACACCACTAGCTGCACATACTGGCTCTAAAATAAACGGTGCTGCTGTCAAGGATAAAACACCATTTGTTTTGGAAAATATAGATGGTATTGAATTGATGGTCAGTGATGGTTGGGGCTTTATGAAGGCTTCTCTTGCCAAAAAGCTGATTACAGAAATCAAATCTAAACAGCCATCAACCTCTACCCCTAGATTGAAGCGACCTGCTCTTCCCAATACTCAAATGCTTCAATGGCTACCCTTAGACAACAAATTGATTTTTGAATTGGTGGAAAATGGCATCAAAGAATTGTCGCAAACATCAGCCGCCACAAATCAGAACTTGCCAGAAGGTGTTACATCTGTGCAAGATAATCCTCAGAATCAAGTTAACCATGAGGACTTGCAAAAAGAAAAGCTTTATCGCGCAGTAACCACCGGCAACTTTCCTGTAAGGGTCGGGACTGCCATGCCTGTTCCTGGGAAAGAAGTCGTATTACCGCCAGGGATTTTGCCTGGTAATAGTAAAGTTGCATTACACCGTAGCCCGGCCGATACAATGAACTGGACAACAGGGCGCGTCGCTGCTTCCGAAAACCCCCTCTCTGAATTTATTGGCAATCTGACTGCCCTGCAATACCGTTGGACAGGCCATGAGATGGGTCATAAGGAGCCACCGTTTGTTTTTTTTAAAGGATTGTTGGGGGTGATCCCAGATGAGAATTGGCCTTCTAAATATAAGACAATGAATGTAGATATCGTGGTTTGTAGTGAAGATCGCAAAGTCGATGAAAAATGGAAAGAAACGGCAGATATCGACACCGCCAAAAAAACCGAGACGCAATTTACGATTCAGGGCGATTTTGCAGTTTCCAAACTTCTCGACCCTGGTAGCTTAATTGGAGTAGCGCCAGAGATGATGAAAGACTTATCTGGGGATTATGACGGCGATGAAGTACATCTGCTGGCACAATCAGATAGTCCGGCTCTTTTCCAGCAGATAGAGTTACAAGAACAAGAAAAAATTCCTAACCCAAAGCTTGATAAAGACCGGAAATTTCCAGAGTCAAGTGTTTCTTCTTCAGCAACCCAAGACAGTCCAGCTTTATTGAATAACTCTTTTGATGTATTAGATGAAAAAACCAAAACACCAACAGAAGATCCAGCAGCCAGAACATTAGCACCACGCCTCATAGACATAGTACTTGGTAATCAATTAGTAGGTATATGGTCAACCATTGCTGATTTGTTGAGTACAGTAAATCCTCTGCGTTTAGATAAAGAATTTACCCAAGATATTGGTAACGAAATAGTTGGAAGACCTTTGCAGAATCAACAAGAGCTTTGGCAGTATGTAGGACTAGGAATTAAAGCAGGTACAGATTTAGCGAAAACCAATCTGGAACGCACTCAGTTTTTGGGCAGGAAGTTGACTGCACAACAGTTGATGGAAGAAGGAAAAAAACTTGGGAAGTTTTTGACTCAAAAGAAGAAATTAAGAAGTCCTCATAAACGGAGAAATCTAGCATCAATAGTCGAAGATATCAGAAACAACAGAAGATTACGTGTTGTTTACAACGAAGAATATGGAAAATTAAATGTCCGGGGCGGGCATTATGGAAATTTGTTTGAAATCATGCTCGCTATGGATTTACATTTGGAAATGACCAGAAGTGGAGAGGATTTAACTTGTAAGGGAGACTTAGCTCATACTCAGCTAGAGCGAGCGACAAGAGCTATTGAGAAAGCACGCAAATGGAAAGACGAAATCACTGATCAAGAAATATTCATCTTGAAGATTTACGAAATATTGGGTAACTTAAAACAGATCCTTCAGTCTAATTACAAAGAAAACAAATATGCTAGAGACAATGGTAGTCTTTGGATGTTGCTGGTAATTAAAGAGCTTCAGCCTGCGAAATTCAGGCAGGAACTATATACACAGTCATCTCCAAGTCCAGCAGCAGATTTGCAGACCAAGTATGACAACCTGTTGAGCCAGATCCAAATACTGTGGAAGCAATTTACTTATAAGGATGTAGATTCGTCTACAGAGTCGATTCACTAATATTTATTGACAAATGTAGAAATCTATTAGTAATGAGAAATATACTAAATTAAAAGCACCTTTTAAAGGTGCTTTTAAAATTGATAACATTTGGATTGCCCGACAATTTTTTAAGGATTATAATTGTTAGTCCGAGGACTACGAGCGCCAGTTACGGCTCCAATCATTGAGGATATTAAACCCAATAAAGAACCAAACACAAACCACCACAATCCTGAACGCACATTTGCGGCAATATCACGAGTTTGTTGAGCAGTTACGGTTCCAACTTGCTGTTGTATCTGGTTTTGTGCCTGGTTTATGATTTGCCCAGCGTTGGAAGCAGCAACACCAAAAGCACCCGTTACTCCATTTGCAAATAGCCATGAGCTAACAGCCAAAGTCGTTGCCCAAAGAATTGCACCGTTAAGAAGAGCTGTACTGCGGTTCATTGGCCCACAAGCACGGGCTGTAACCCAACCACCAGTAAATAAGGAAATTAGTAAAGCGATAGTTGACCAAAGCCCCGCATTACCCGCAGCGTTAGGGGCAATTGTTCTGGGTGCGCCTGAACCTGCAACTGTTCCTGCTGCGATCGCACTAATTATAGAACTCAAAATTAATTGTGTAGCTAAAGAAACCAACAAACCAGCAATAATTGGCCCCCAGCGAACGCGATCGTGATATTCAGCTACTCGACCTGCTACTACAGTATCAGTAGATATAACGTCATTACCTGTCCGATTTACGTATGACATCGCTTATGTTCTCCAGTGCTGTTTCAGCAAAGTTTCTGCTTAGATATATTTATCTTTATGCTTCAAATTAAATAACTAAATGTTCTGTTTCAATCTCTATCGATAGAAAGATTTAATATGTCTATCTCTAGCCAGAAAAAACAAACTTGATTTCACAATTTTTAATGTAGTTTAGTATTTATGTATTTTTTTGTAAATCTTCTATATAAAAATTCTTAACTTAATAAAAATATCAGCTAGCTATCAAAAGCTAGCTTTAACTATGTATGCAATTAGACTTAATCTAACTAAAACTTGGTAATGATTGTCAAAAGTTAAAATCATCAAAAATTAACGCATCCTTACAGCAGTGCCTGTGGCAGTAATCAGCAAAAGAACTCCTGACTGGTCAAGCTTGATTGTACCAGTATCAATTTCAATCCCGATTACAGCATTTGCTCCTAAACGTTGGGCGCGTTGTTCTAATTCTTCTAATGCCTTGCGTTGTCCCTGCTCAAATAGACGCTCATAGCTAGCAGTGCGTCCACCGATAATATCTCGAATACCAGCCAAAAAATCCCGCAAGAAATTGCTGCCGTAGACTACTTCTGCTGTCACAATGCCTAAATATGACTCAATTACCGCTCCTTGAATTACATCAGTAGTAGTTATAATCATAAATTAACCTCCTATATGGGATTATATCTTGATACTTATTATCAAAGTATTTATCAAAATCCTTGAGCAATTATAACTATTATTACAGAATATAGGTTTGTTGAAGAAGAATTCAGAAGTCAGAAGTCAGAAGTCATAATTGGCTAAACGCCCCGCTATCGCTAACAGGAGTCAGAATAAATAAGTCGGGGATTCAGACCGGCGCAGGAATTGTTGCACCACCAAATTTTCTTGTTTTGTGTGGGTGCAAAAACGCCGATTATTCATCCGCTTTTTCGGTCAAAATTCATTCTGAATTCTGA
>NZ_JABXKI010000389.1 GCF_017115095.1 Nostoc sp. NMS4
AGAAGTGAATACGATTTATTTTGATTCGACTTTCAGTGATGAAATCAGACGCAAGCATCTCTACAATGGACAAATGTTTGTCTTTTCTCCTTGCGCCAGTGCGATCGCTCTATGTGATTTTGCTCGTGGCATGGTTGAAGAAGCATTTGCCCCTTTAGATCCCAGAGAAGCACAACATAGTCTGCCTGTAGAGAAATACGTTGAGATTTTAGCACAACTCAAGCCAGCTTTTATCCATCATCCTGAATCTAAAAAACTCATTCAAGGCATCTTGAAAGAAAGCGGATGTGACTTGAGCAAAACCTATTTTGATGTACCTCGCCTGAGAACAGCAACTAGCGATCGCTATCTGACTGCTGGCATTGCTTACGCTTTCCATCCCCATCGTGATACCTGGTACTCTGCTCCTCAGTGCCAGATCAACTGGTGGCTTCCTGTTTACGATATTACCTCAGAAAATGCGATGGCATTCCATCCCCGCTACTGGAATCAACCAGTTAAAAATAGCTCAAGGGATTATAACTACGCTGAGTGGAATAAAGAAAGTCGCAAAAATGCGGCACAGCACATTAAAACAGATACGCGCAAGCAACCCCACGCCGAAGAAACTTTAGAAATGGAGCCGCAATTGCGGTTGATTACACAAGTCGGTGGGATGATTCTCTTTTCAGGAGCGCAGATGCACTCAACGATTCCCAACACATCAGGCTATACCCGTTTTAGTATTGACTTTAGAACCGTACATTTTGATGATGCGATCGCTCAACAAGGTGCGCCAAATATTGATTCAGCTTGTACAGGAACTTCTTTAGGCGACTTCTTACGGAGTAGAGATTTCTGCTCTATTCCAGAATCTTTGGTGGCTTTATATGACACTTCAGCACCAACATTACTCCAAAACTAAATTGCAGCAATAGTACTCTCATCATGGAAACTTTAATAGGTCAGGTTGCAGTTGTCACAGGAGCTAGTAGCGGTATCGGTAGAGCGATCGCCTTGGGTTTAGCGGCGCAAGGTGTACAACTTTGTTTGTTAGGACGCAACCTTGAAACCCTACAAATAGTTGCTGCGATCGCTAAGGAAACTTCCCCTAAAGTTGTTTGTTATGCAATGGATTTGATGGTTGATGAAGATATCAGCAAGATACAAACAAGTCTTGAGCGAGATTTTGAAGATATCGACCTGCTCATTCTGAGTGCAGGTATGTTCTCAATGGGGACATTTCAAAAGAGTTCTGTTCAAGACTTTGACTTGCTGTATCGGGCGAATGTTCGTGCGCCCTATCTTTTGACACAAACTTTACTCCCCATGCTTTTATCGAGCCGGGGACAAATTTTGTTTATCAACTCCAGTGTAATTATGAGTCCTAGAGCGAATATAGGACAATTTGCTGCCACTCAACACGCCCTCAAAGCGATCGCTGACACTCTCCGGGTAGAAGTTAATGCCGACCAAGTGCGGGTCATGAGCGTCTTTCCTGGGCGTACTGCTACTCCTCGACAAGCAATAATTCACGAGATGGAAGGTAAACCCTATTATCCTGAACGTCTTATGCAACCAGAGGACGTGGCCGCTGTAGTCATTAACGCCCTGAGTTTACCTCGAACTGCTGAAGTTACTGATATTAGCCTCAGACCATTCGTGAAACCCTGATTTACTCAAAGTTCAAAATAGCTGAAACTGACAAAGACATGAGCCTTAACCCTATCGCAACACAATCAGATCAAATTGCTCAGGAAATTTATCAACTCATTTTCCAGCTATATCCCATTTGCCGTAGTATTACAGGTAATGGTTTTAGAGAAACTTTAAAAATTCTCCAGCAGCATATTCCTTTGTCAGTTCAGAAAGTGCCGACAGGAACAGAGGTATTTGATTGGATAGTCCCTAAAGAGTGGAATATTAAAGATGCTTATATTAAAAACTCTCAAGGTGAAAAGATTGTAGATTTTGCTAATTCAAATTTGCACGTTCTTAACTATAGTATTCCCATACATCAAAAATTATCTCTCCCTGAACTTAAATCACATCTATTTACACTTCCAGAATACCCTGATTGGATTCCTTACCGAACTTCATATTACAAGGAAAGTTGGGGCTTTTGCCTGACTCACAATCAATATTTGCAACTAGAAGATGAAGAATATGAAGTATGTATTGATTCTTCCCTCGAACCTGGTTATCTGAGCTATGGTGAGTATTTTATTCCCGGAGAAAGTACTGAGGAAGTCTTAATTTCTTGCCATGCTTGTCATCCTTCACTGTGTAATGATAATCTTTCGGGAATTGCGATCGCTACTTTTATCGCTAAATATTTAAGTCAAACTACACCAAGATATTCCTATCGATTTCTCTGGATTCCCGGAACCATTGGCTCAATTACATGGTTAGCTCTCAACGAAGCTAAAGTCAATAATATTAAACATGGTTTGGTATTAACTTGTTTAGGAGATTCAGGCAACTTTACTTACAAAAAAAGCCGTAGAGGTGACACTGAAATTGATAAAGTTGCTGCTTATGTACTCAACAACTCAAAACAAGATTACAAAATTATAGATTTTTTCCCCTATGGCTATGATGAGCGACAATATTGCTCGCCTGGATTTAATTTAGCTGTAGGTTGCTTCATGCGATCGCCTCATAATACTTTTCCTGAATACCACACCTCAGCAGATAATTTAAATTTCGTTCAACCCCAATATCTTGCTGATTCTTTCTTTCAATGTAATTCGATTTTGCATATCCTCAACAATAACAAAATCTACTACAACAAAAATCCCAAATGTGAGCCACAGTTGGGTAAAAGAGGAATATATCACGCAGTTGGTGGTAACAAAGATAGTGGACTAAATGAAATGGCAATCTTGTGGGTCTTAAATTTATCTGATGGTCAGCATACTCTACTAGATATTGCAGAAAGGTCGGGAATGTCATTTGATGTGATTCAATCTGCTGCCGATATATTATTAACACATGACTTGTTAACAATTAAAAATAGCTAAGTTTGAAAAGTATGGGGTGAATAAAGTTCGCTACTACACAAACCTAGACAAAGCTTTAGCGCAGGTTAATCTAAGAGGATGTTTGAAAAGTCATGATTGATGTATCAAATATTCTTTTACCCCACCCTAACCCTCCCCGATGCATTGGGGAGGGAACTAGATTTATTTTCCGGTTTCCCCCCTTTACAAGGGGGGATTAAGGGGGGTAATTTGACTTGTGTATACACGGTAGCCTTTATAAGGGGGGTAATTTGGTTTTAAACCCCTAGAGGTGGATTTGGTCTGTGTAGCTGGGAATTCTATTTGCTAGGGCTGCAAAACTTTTCTGTATTATTATTCTCGACTATTATGTGAGAATACTTATTTTGTGTTGAGATACTTTAGTGTGATTTTTACATTAGATTTATAATTACTGCTCGGAAAATAGCTTAACTTTATAATTGAGAATATACTTCATTTCTTCACCATTGCATGGAAAAAGATCCTATTCGACTTCATGATTACTTGAAGTAAATGTCATTACTTATACCATTGTAAGAGCAGTTTAGATGATTGATATTAGAGAAGTAGTTTAAAAACATAACTTGTCTAGTACATGAATAAGAAATGGGCTGTTAAACGACTTACAATCAATCTCACATCAGGTGAGGCACAGAAGCTTGAACAATACTGTTCAACAACAGGTAGACCAGCAACTGATGTAATTCGGGAGTTAATTCGGTCTCTTTATCCTAAAGATGAAAAAGCTTCTGAAACCTCGTGAATCACACTGGAAAACAACTAAATCAGGGTAAGCACATCTCAAGTTGTGAGTTAATTATGGTGCTTAACAGAGTTATCAGCTAACAGTGAATTCCTATAACTCAAGTTAGGGAATTTAAATAAGAATACTCTCTTACAAAGTTCAGAGCCGAGGGAATCTCCGCTCTGACTTTTGCCTTGGATATTATAGTAATATTACTGAGCTTCTCCGCAAATATTTAGGTTACATATAGTACCTAACACTTAAATACTTATACTTCCCAAGTATTAAGTATTTAATTTGTAATTTATTTAATTATAAATAATGATTAGAAAAACCTTGGTTAGAAATCAGCCAAAGGTAAGCAAGTTAGTGGGCGAACTGAGGATTTTTCCTGGATTTATAACACTCAGCTTTGCGATCGCCGCAATATTGTGCAACTATCAAGATGCAATCGCCCAAACTCCTGCTCCTCAAACATTACCCCCAGGTCGGTTAGAGGATATTCCTGACACTCCGTTACCGTCGGGTGTGCTACCCCAGCCACCAGACGAGAATCAATTGCTTCCATCGCCAAAACTACCGAATGAGCCGATTCTGGAGCAAAATGACCCTAATACCAGATTTCGGGTCGATCGCATTGAAGTTTTGGGCAGTACAGTTTTCAAAGCAGAACAGTTTGCCACTGTTACAAATTCCTTTGTGGGACGGGAACTGACATTTGCCGAGTTGTTGCAAGTTAGAGATGCCGTCACGAAGCTCTACACTGATAACGGTTATGTCACCACGGGGGCATTAATTTTACCACAGACAATAGAAGCTGGCACAATCAAAATTCAGGTGATTGAGGGCAGTGTGCAAGAAATCAAGATTATCGGTAATAGACGATTGCACAGTCAATACATTCGCGATCGCATCTTACTTGGTGCTGGCAAACCCTTAAATGTACCACACTTATTAGAAAAGCTGCAACTACTCCGTCTCGATCCGCAGATTAAAAACCTGTCAGCCGAGTTGCAGACAGGCGTGTATCCGGGAACCAATGTGTTGCAAGTGGAGGTTGAAGAAGCAGATACTTTTAAGGTGACGGCCAGCCTAGATAATGGGCGATCGCCAAGTGTGGGCAGTTTTCGCCGGGGAGTGGATTTGCAAGAAGCCAATTTATTGGGCTTGGGCGATACCTTGAGCGTGGGATACGCCAATACTGATGGCAGTAATACAATCAATCTCAATTACACACTGCCGGTTAATGCCCGTAATGGCACTGTATCCTTCGGTTTTAGCCAGGGATGGAATCGCGTCATTGAAAAACCATTTAGCGTCCTTGATATTCAATCAAATAGCCGCTCTTACGAATTGAGCTATCGGCAACCACTGATCCAAAAACCAACCCAAGAGTTAGCGATCGGGCTATCATTCTCGCGCCAAGAAAGCCAAACTGAGTTGGGTATTGATAACATTGGGCCGTTTCGACTCTCCCCAGGTGCAGATGCGAACGGAAAAACCAATATTTCGGCTTTGCGCTTTTTTCAAGAATATACCCAGCGAAGTAACCAGTACGTATTTGCGGCGCGATCGCAATTGAGCTTGGGTGTAGATTGGTTCGATGCTAATGTCAGTAATAATGAACCAGATAGCCGCTTTTTCGCCTGGCGAGGACAGGCGCAGTGGGTGCGGCAATTAGCACCAGACACTCTATTTTTAGTCAGGG
>NZ_JABXKI010000174.1 GCF_017115095.1 Nostoc sp. NMS4
GGCGATCGTTAACTACATATTTGACAATTATGGTGGAGTAGTTTCCAAGTGGCGGCGATATCGTGTAATCGACGTAATCCGAGCCAAATGGTTTTGACACCAGGCTCACCATCGCCCTTTCGACCCAAAAAGCCACCAAGAGTTGCAATCGTTCGCACGGCTGACTTCAAAGAAGGTGGGTTTTCTTCAAGTACCAGAATCACTTGTAATTTCACAGGTTTTAGCTGCGAACGACCAAGCGGCATACGTTGCTGCTGTATTTCCACAGGCTTGCGGTACGCTGCTTGCTGGTTGTGCTGACAAGTCTTCGACGATGCGTATTAATCGCTTTCTACGCCTAGCGTCTCCTAAATCTGCTTGTTTCAATTCTTCTGTTGCCCATTTTTCCATGATCTATCACTACTCCAAACTACATTCTTCTCTCAAAACTATACCCATCAATACTTTCAGTATTCTTTTAAGTAATTTGTATAAATCTTAAGTAAAGATGTGACTAATGGATAGCTTGTAAAGGGGGGAAACCGGAAAATCTAATCTAGTTCCCTCCCCTTTGCAAGGGGAGGGTTAGGGTGGGGTAAAAAATACTGGATACATCAATCATGACTTTTAAAACATCCTCTTAGGAATTAGGGACTAGGGATGGATACGCTTAAAGATTTCAATGGGTATTCATTG
Source organism: Nostoc sp. NMS4 (assembly GCF_017115095.1). Lineage (GTDB taxonomy): Bacteria > Cyanobacteriota > Cyanobacteriia > Cyanobacteriales > Nostocaceae > Nostoc. Next base: position 676 of record NZ_JABXKI010000174.1, read on the forward strand.
AAACCCAAACCAAATCTTACTCATAATTTTCTTACCCAGTCCCCAGTCCCGAAAGTTACAAAATCGCTCCAGTTTCTTTCAAATAAACCCGCGTAAATGGTTCATCTTCACCCAAAGTATAATCTTCAATTAACCCTTTGCGACGAATAGAAATATCGTTGCCTTTTCTAATCACCACAGTCGAACCATCGAAAACATCCCGCACCAAAATCATCTCAGTTTCAGTGGGATTATCCAAAACTACGATATTACTATTCTGGTAAAATACGCCCTGTTCTTCGAGAATGTCTTCAGGATACTCGGCAATCAGCAAATCAAGTTTGGGATGACGCAGCAAAGTTTGAACATTACTGTTGTAATCTTTGCTTAATACTTTTTTCGAGCGATTCACAAAAACGGCATCACGACAAACAGCGCCTATTGTCAAGTTGGGATTTTGCAAAAGGATATGGTCAATCGTCGCTTCCAGTTCTTCAACTGAGATTTTGTTAAAGGTAATAATTGGTATCCTGGCATCTGTACCCGACTCAAAAAAGGTTTCTAAAATATGAGAAGGCACATCAACACTTTCACCAACAGAAGGTTTAAGATGCATTAAAACGCCTGGTGCAGCATTGATTTCCAAGATGGCAAAGTTACTGGACTTCCAAGATTCTGCCAGACTTTTGGTAATAACATCAATTCCCAAACAAGTTAGCTGGAAATGTTGAGCAATATCTTGTGCCAAGATAATATTGTCAGCATGAACTGTCGGAGTTGCATCAATGCTCATACCTCCGGCTGAAAGATTGGCGACTTTACGCAGGTAAACAGTGCGTCCTTTCTCAATCACGCTGTCTAATGATAAGCGCTGTTCGTCTAGGTAGAGTTCCATCGCTTCATCGATTTGAATTTTACTCATCGGCGAAGTTGGCGTGTCTAAACGTGCAGGTTTGCGGTTCTCTTGGCGAATTAACTCTGCAAGCGTTAAATAGCCATCACCCACAACTGATGCTGGACGGCGTTCTGTGGCGGCGACGAATCGACCATTGACACACAACAAACGAAAATCCGATCCTGTGATACTTTTCTCAACAATTATTCGGGTTTGCTGATTTTCGGGAATCGCTGCCAATGACCGATTATAAGCAGATATCAGTTCTTTTGAGTCTTGGACATCAGCCGTGACACCAATTCCTTTGTGACCTACCACTGGCTTAACTGCCACTGGGTAGCCAATTTCTCTTGCTGCTGCCAAGGCTTCTTTCTCGAAAAAGACAATACTCCCTTCAGGTACTGGGAAACCCAGGGTTTTCAAAAATGCCTTACAATCATCTTTGCGGGTAGTAAATTCCGAATCTAGATGGCTATCACAGTTAAATGTGGTTGCTACCCCTCGGACGTGTTTTTTTCCTAAACCGTATTGCATCAATCCTTCTTCCCACAAATAAAAGGCGGGAATACCTTTCTCGTAGGCTGTTCGCAAAAGGGCGTAAACTGTGGGGCCACCGTAGACAGATGCGCGGAATCTATCTTGCAGCCTCACCAATTGTTCATCAAAGGTGAAGTCTTCATCTTGGGTAATGGCTTCAAACCAATCCCAAACAAAGTAAACTACCTCTCTAGTTGTGCGTTCGTGTAGTGATTGGATGCTAATCCGTGTGAGATTTGGATATGGCTTAACACTCCAGTGGTTAAGGTGTAAATCCATGTCCAGTTTTCCGGCTTCGGACACAACTTGGGCAAAGAGATGGGCATAAGATTCGTAGGTTTGATCGCGAAGATTTGGATAGCGATCGCCAATGCTGGCAATATAATCTTCAATGGGCAAAGGCTTTCTAGAGTCAATTAGAGCAAAATCAAATACTAGCGCCCCTACATTTAAATAAGGGTTGGGGCCAAGGTAATGCTTGAAGTTAAAAATATCGAATACATCTGTTCTTCTAGCATTAATGCGGACTAATTCACTGCTTTGTTGTAAAACCATTGATTACTAAGCCTCGGCTAAACACCCTGGAATTTTAATGCTGAGTTGTGGTTACTCAGACTTATTGATTGTAGATTGACTCGCGTTAATTATTGGAGAGTGATGGCTTTGCCACTGAGCTAATCAGAACCCACGCTAACTCTATTACTAAGCATTTTTAACTATCTTAAGGCATAATTAAATCCCATTCGACTGTCCAGGCATCAAGAACACTGAATTCATCCTGATGAATCATCAAAGATATAACCTTTGAAAGGTGCAACACTCATCCAATAATTGTATAAATAGATGTGGGGTATTAAAAAGACAGCAAAGTATGAATAGCACACAAGCTGCTCTAAGAGATGAAATTCGAGAACTAGCTGAGGAAGCTTTTCACCAAAAGCTGATCTCTGGACATGGAGATGGGGAAGACATGGATGAGTATCAAATTGTCTACCAAGGCAAACCCAGGCATCTCCCACTAGAACAAGCACGTTTTTTCTTAACTAACTTGCTTTACAGAAGTCGGGTTCATTAGGGCTTGTCATCAGATATCTAAATTGCACTCAGCTACTAGAGTCAATACCAATTACTTACATCGCTCGATAAATTTGCCATCGACAATTAGCAATATAGCCAACAATGCCTCTAGGAAATACTTCTAGAGGCAGTTGACGTTGTAAATTTTATTTAGTAAGTGTGTGAAAAAATTAGCTAATTTTTCGGAAAAGTCTTTTGGTCTGATTGCGATGTCTAACGACAAGCTGTTTTGCGATCGCAAATGTTAACCCTACTTTAATCAAGTAATCTATCAAAGGGATGATTTGATACATTGAATTGTCATGTTTTAGTGAAATTTATTAACTCAAATCCAGGGGACATCATGGTGGAAACTAATATCAAAAGGCAGTTAGTAATTATTGGGGGAGCGGAAGACAAAGAAGGAGATTCCGTAATTTTGCGGGACTTTGTGCGACGCGCAGGAGGTACAAAAGCGTACATTGTAATTCTGACAGCAGCAACAGAGCTACCAAGAGAAGTGGGAGAAAACTATATCAGAGTGTTTGAGCGCCTGGGAGCCGAAACTGTCCGCATTATTGATACAGAAACCCGTGAAGATGCATCTTCATCTACCGCATTAGAAGCAATTAATAAAGCAACTGGGGTATTTTTTACTGGGGGAAACCAAGCTCGTATTACCAACATCCTCAAGGATACCGAAATTGATGTGGCAATTCACCAGCGATTCTCTGAAGGTATAGTTATCGCAGGTACGAGCGCCGGTGCTGCTGTGATGCCAGACGTTATGATTGTGGAAGGCGACTCAGAAACACATCCTCGGATTGAAGTTGTCGAAATGGGTCCTGGTCTTGGTTTTCTCCCAGGAGTGGTAATTGACCAACATTTTTCCCAACGCGGACGCTTGGGACGCCTAATTTCAGCTTTGACACAACAGCCTGCTGTTTTGGGATTCGGTATTGACGAGAATACCGCTATGGTGGTAACTGATAGCCAATTTGAAGTGATTGGTGAAGGTGCAGTCACGATTGTTGATCAATCAGAGGCTACATATAACAATGTGGGCGAAATTTTGAAGGATGAGTCTTTGGCGATTTGTGGAGCAAAGCTTCATATTTTGCCACACGGCTTCAAATTTGACCTAAAAACCCGTCAGCCTATCCTAAATAATGGCTCTGTGCCAAATGGCTCTCAACCACTTGCTTCAGTTAACACCTAACTTTTAGTAGGTTTATTTAAACTGAAAGTTTTATCTAATCGCTGTAATATTCCCTGCCTCAACTTTTGGTAGGCAGGGTCAAAGGCTTAAAAACCCAGTACGATGCAGACTGATGTTGAGTGTAAGCAAAATATCAGTCTGCATAGTAGTAAGCTGACGCGCATCTAAATTTGATAATTTAGCGCCTGAACCCATTTGCTGCACTAGATTGCCGTGTAAAACTAGATGACGAACAGCTTAGAATTGACCTCTTGCAAAAGTCACTCAGCCAAATTTGGATTGGGGGAGATGAAGCTCGTAATTGTAAAGAGCAGCAATCAGATTAAACCTCAAACCAAATCTTTTTCGGCGATTTCTATAAGTAAGGGTTAACAATTCAAAATTCAAAATGACGCTCGATGACTCGCTAACGCTGCGCTAACAAAATTCAAAATTAAAGACATTTTCAGACGGGGATTTAAACCCCGACTGAAAATGATGCTACCTGTAGAGGTAGGGGTCTTAAACCCTTTGATTTACGATAAATCTTTAAAAGCTTAACTCTTGCGTCTTCTGTACGAAAACGCCAATTTACACGAACCTGATTTTGATTGCGTAGGCGTAGCCCGCCGTAGGCATCGCGCTCCCAAATCGAGACCCGCGAAGCGGTACTAGAATGTTGCTTAGTTTTGGATTTTAGATTTCAGAGACATCCAAAATCTAAAATCCAAAATTCTTACAGTTGACGCACCAATGGCTTACCATCTTTGACTTCGCCAATTAAAACTAAATCGACACAGTTAACGAAGATACCATTTTCCAAAACGCCGGGAATGTTATTCAGTGTCTTTTCTAGTCCGGCTGGATCTTCAATCGAGTCAAATCTGACATCTAAGACAAAGTTACCTTGATCGGTGATGACTGGCCCAGCTTTTTTTACACCCATGCGGAGTTCTGGTTTACCACCGAGTTTTTTGATGGCATTGGTTACAGGAGTAATTGCCATTGGAATCACTTCTACGGGTACAGCGAAAGTAGAACCTAAGCGGTCTACTAACTTGCCACTGTCTACCACGACGATGA
>NZ_JABXKI010000401.1 GCF_017115095.1 Nostoc sp. NMS4
ATAGGCATGAAATTTAAATTATTTTAACTTTTACCATAAAAGTAGCGCAAGAGCCAATAATCTCATCGCCCGTGATAAATGGCAAGAAGTTAAGAAACTATTAGGAGAAGATTTTGTTCAAAAACATTATGTTGTCAATGATTTACGGTTAGTTGATATTTTTAAAAATGAAATAGGAAAGAGTCAACCAAGAGTGGGAGTATCCCAAGCTAAATATCTTGGTAATCTCATTTCTAAAGATTTTCTCAATAACTTTAGTGCAGCCGATGAACTTAATGAACTTCAGAGTTTTTTAGAGACAGTTTACTTTATGTCTAAAGCTGGTAGTTATTTGCCTTGTCAGCAACTATTAATCAGTAATTCCAATGCTATTGAGGAAAAATTGTTAGTTGATTTTGCACCAGATAGCCGCATCCTCCACACTGAGTATAAGGATACTGCTTTAAATTTATTCTATGCTTGTCGTTCCAGGAGAGACAGTATTTCCAAAGACGAAATTATTAAATGGGCGCTACAGGCAACAACTGAAGAGCAGCGTAAAGCTGTATATATCTATCTCTTGCAGGGAGAGCAACGAGAAGAAATAGCATCTAGCTTATATGCTAATCGACAGCTTTATTGGTTTGCCAATGATAAACAGATAATAGACATACTTGAGCTTATGGTACTGATTGTCATTGAAAGAGGAGACACTTTACCAGCGATAACTATAAATAAAATTCAAGAAGATGAACCAGAAATAGATGATTATAATCCTTTATTTGAAATCCATACTAATTGTACAAGAGATGATTTTTCTTTAGAAAGATCAGCAGAAGATATAGAGGAATTTGCACTTAAATTGCAAGCAGGTTTTAATAGTCAAAATTCTTACTGGAAAGGATACATCTACCACTTTACTCATGTTGAAAATGCTGTTTCAATTCTCACAGGTGAGAAACTACTAGCCAGAAATCTTTGTGGGAACTTCAGCAATTCAGCCGGCGCAAACCTTATCGACCGTACCAGAAGCGATGTAAAAGATTTTGCACGTTTCTATTGCCGACCACAAACTCCAACTCAGTGGCATAATGAAGGGTTAGGCAAACGTAGAGGAAATATTTATGCTCTTTGTCCTGTACCAATTTTCTTCCGCTTCGATCTAAAGCGAGTGCTGGAAACTCATGGCAGCAAATGTGGTATAAGTAGTGGGAATCTTGCAGCTTCAGGCTCTCATTATGGTAACAGTACAACTTTCTTGGAGCAGTGTTTTGATTTTGATCATGTCTATTCTACACTGGCAGCTGGCAAAGAGACTTTTCTGAGAGCATCCCAACAAGAATTTATCGTTCATAATTACCTCGATTTTACTGAGTTTAATTTAGAGGATATAAGTATTATTTGTCGTACAACCCAGGATAAAGATACTTTGCTAAAGCTCATTGGTACAGAATCAAAATATGCTAATCGCGTATTTCAAGAATTGGAAATTGTTCGTGAAGGGAGTTTGTTCTATCATAATAATCCTTATATAACAATTAACGATCGGGGAAATTTTATTGATATCCAAATTGATAACTACGATAAATATGGAAACATTAATGGAGAATTAATTCTTAGCTTTACAGAACAGCTTCCATTTAATAGAGAAATTATTTCGCCGTTTAAGGATATTTCAAAAATTAACTTTGGACAATCTATTAATGTTAGTTCATCTCGTTCTATCCAGCTACAATATAAGCCTAATACTCCTATGAATGTTAGGTTTCAAGAAAATGGTCAAGAATGGTTAATTTATACAAATGAGTCTCAAAATTATTAAAGGCAATTTATTTACTTCAAATTGTCAAACACTAGTCAACACTGTTAACTGTGTGGGGGTGATGGGTGCTGGTATTGCATTGGAATTTCGCTTAAGATATCAAGAAATGTATACATATTATGTAGAAATATGTAATCAAAATTTGATGGATATTGGTAAGCTGTGGCTTTATAAATGTGACAAACATTGGGTTCTTAACTTCCCAACTAAAAAGCACTGGAAGAAACCATCAAAGTTAGAATATCTGGAATTGGGTTTGCAAAAATTCGTCGATACCTACATAGAAAAAGAGATAACTTCTATCGCTTTTCCTCTGCTTGGAACACAAAATGGAGGAATTCCCCAAGAGCAATCTCTAGAAATTATGAATAGGTATTTAGGTGAATGTGAATTACCTATAGAAATATATATATACGATCCTCATGCACCTGATGATATATTTAATGAATTAAAAACTGTTTTTCTTTCACTATCAGATAGAGAAATTTTAGAGGTAACTGGCTTGGGGAAAACATACATTAAAAAAGTCAAGCAAGCAATGCAAGAGGAAAGTATATATAATTTATCTAAATTTTTATCAACGAAAGGAATAGGGATTACTACAGTACAAAAAAGTTTACTCCTACTCCAAAAATTTTACCCAACTATCTTACCTAACACTGACCAATAAATTCTCATTCAAAATCTAGGTGCGGAAATATGAGCGTTCGAGTTGGGTGTTGTTAGTTGACGAGACAGATTGCAATACAAACGACATTAGCGATAGCGAGGAACGAGCGTCAGCTATCCCGAAGGGAATCGCGCGACAAAGGAGCAACTTGACCAAATGCTCAAAACCTAAAAGTATTTGTTAAATTAGCAGTAGACATCACTCAATTTCAGCTTCCTGCCAACCTTTAATCGCTCCTACAATAAAAGCACCTACAGGATTATCAATGGCTTTCTCGAATGCTTGAAGACCACCTTCTTTAACTGCGCTTACAACCCGTTGTTTCCAAATTTGGTCACTTTCTATACGCTCAATAACTTTTGTTGCTACTACCATCTGCCCTGTTGTGGTGTTGGTGGGGTAAGTCTGCTCTAGCTGTTGCAGAAGCTGTTGTATCTCTGCGGCTGCTTCTGCAAGAGTCTGCTTCTGCTCCGAAGGATAGTTGTTTATAGTGCCACCGAGTTGATTTGCCTCAACGTTCTCACTATAGCCAACACCAATTGATGCCCCACTTTGGTTGATATTTATTTTGCGCTCTGACATAGTTTCTACATAATTTTGATTGTTGCTCATGGTAACATTGCCTCCTGCGATAGTGATTCTTTGATGATTAATTACCTGATTACCAAGTTTCTGCCTCATTGCATCTATTACCTTAGTTACTACAGCATCAGTATCTGCACGGAGTTGCAATAAAGAGTCCAAGAAATCTTGGAGATCGTACTCATCATTAATTTCAATTCCGTAATGTGGAGACTGGATCTGCCCAGCAACAAGATGGAAGCGATCGCAAAGAAACCTAATTAATTTCACTGGTTGTTTTATGCTGTTACCAACTTGAAAGTAATGCTCCCAGCTTGCCAGAAACACCTGGTTAACAGTTTTTTGCAGAGAAATATATAGTACAGCAGCATGAGAAGTGTCATGCGCCGAGACAGATGCTGTTATACAACTAGAAAGTAAAGCCTTATCTATTTCACTTTCAAGCACTCTAAAACCAACTATTTGAGCCAAATATGAATCAAAAGGACATATCAACTTAACCAGGGCCAGTTCATCAATAGTCATTTCTTCTGGCAACGGTAGATTTTTCAGCTTCCAAGATACAGAAAGAATTTTTGCTGCATAAATAAATGCCGAGGATAAATGTCCATAATTCGCCATGAACTAATCTCTGTTCTCCCTCTGCTAATACATCCTGCAACCAACGCAAGTCTTCAGGGCGAACCTTTGGGCAAGAGCTTACACCAAGCGATATACCCAACAGTTCTACAGGTCGATAAAAAAACGAAGCTCGATCCGAAGGAAATGCTTCACGAGAGGCCAGCCGCGTCAAACCGTTTGCCCAAGCTGACAAAAAACTCTCACCAAAAACTCTGCCACAAGCAAGCTCATAACCCACAGCAGCAAGAACAGGAGCTTGATGTAGTCGCCTTGGTTCCAAACTGTTAATTGCTGCATCTGTTGCCACACTAAAAGGTGGTTTGCTATCAGCGCGATAAAAAATATAGCGTGCAAAGCCACTTTCTGGTGATTCCCAGTTATAGTTTGCCCCCAGATAATGTGTCAGAAAATCCAATTGATAACCGAAGCTTTTTGCTACTGCATCTGTCATAGAAACCACTTGCTTGCACGAAGTTTGATATTGAGCAATGCAGGTGACCAATCTCGAATATTGCGAAGGCGGGCAAGTAGTTCGGCAATTAGTTCAGAGTAATAGATAGTCACTGGGTTGCTAGCTGGAAGCAAGGAGCGCCACGATAATGATGTATTAGTACACAAAAGTCGGGTATATCTTCCTAGTTGCACAATTATGCCTCGCTGTGGTGCTAATTGTCCTTTCTTAGCACCATCTTTCATAACAATACCTTGTTGCGAGTTATCTAACAGGGTAAACGGGTGTTCGTGAGAAACTGTTAGGAAAGCAAATTCAATGTTTTGTTCTTCTCCAACCTCCGCAACGCACTGTGCCACAATATCTGCAACATCAAGGTTTTTGAAAGGTCTAGCAGCATGAAATACAAGGCGAACAGTATCTCCTGCTTGCCAACCGTTGCGTCGCTTAATGTCCTGTAAAATTGATACAGTAGATGTTTTCAAAATATTTGGATATTCAGAATAAGAACACTCTTGGGAAAGATTGCCCAAGAGGTAGTTCCCATCACCTCTAAAAACTGTTGTGATCCCTACAAACCTTTGTCGCTCAAAGAAGCGACTCCCAGAAAGTTCACAGTTTCCTATGCCGATGACAAGTTCATCACTAATTGTGAGGTCATGATCTACTGTCCAAGGCAACCCGTTCATTTTGGCGTAGAGAGCAACACTGAGATTTTGCAGCGTGTATTGCAGTGAATAACGTGATTGCCCTAGAGTAGATGCCCGAATGCCTTGCACAGGGATTCCAGCCATTAGTAACAGAGCTTTGGACTGAAGATATGGATTTTCTGGGTCTGGAAGCCTTGCATGTTCGTCTAAGAGAATAACAATAGCTGCATCTGGCATGGTTTTTTCTAAAACCTGCGCCACAGCTTCTCTATAAGCGACTGCTGGCGGTTTCTGTTTACTATTGAGCCAGGGAATTTGCCGTAGAGTCAACTTAGGATTAACAAGACCAAAAATTTTGGCAAATCCACCTGAGTATTTGGAGTTTTCCTCCCAATATTCAATCCCATCTTGAAATACTTTTTTCTTGATACTAATTCCGTCTCGAAATGCTTTTAAAAAATTTTCCACTGCACCCTGAACGGTATCTGGAAAAAGAACCAATATTTCTGGGGATTTTTTTGAGAAAATCTCACGACTAAAAGGCCCATATTTCTCAATTCCTTTCCAAGCGTATAGCCCATATTCCGCACTTCAGAATGTAGTATAAAATGCTATATAATTCCTCT
>NZ_JABXKI010000241.1 GCF_017115095.1 Nostoc sp. NMS4
AGGAAAGATAATGCGCCACAAAATTTTGCAGTTCTGCGTCATCTAGCAGTTAATGTGCAGCCAAAGTATTGCAAATTAACGCAGGTTGGGGACAATATAAACGCACTAAAAGCGAAACTATTACTAAAAAAGATGATACACTAAAAATGGTGTGGAAGCGCCAACAAATTCTAGGAAATTCACCTCCCATTCCTCTAATTGAGGGAGAAATTCCTAAATGGACGGTGCATTCAGAATATCCCCAAGTGCAAGTACAAGGAAAAATTCGCCAACAAAGTAACGGGGATTGGATTGTTAGCTTGTTTTTAATTAACGGGCAAAAAGAACCCGCCAAGTTACGTGATGAAGCGTGGTTATTTCAACCAGAATTAAGCGTACAATCAGCAGATTTTCAACATCTTGATATTTTTCTCAAGCGACATAAACCGCGTCAGGCTGGTAAGCTTGACCCAGTAATTTATGCTGAAGAAAAAGCAATGGCAATGCTTTATCGCAAACAGGTAGAGTTCGCCATTGGTCATGGGGTAAGCGTCCATGCCGAAACAGCACAAAATACTACAGAATGTGCTGTTAAATTATCTACCAACGTTGTACCTGTCTACGAAGTTCCCAAAACCTCTCCACCTCAAGCTGATGAAATTCCTGAATTGGCGGGATTGGTTTTGGATATGAAAGAACTGGCGGAAACTCCAACCGCAGATTTTATCAGTAAACTAAATCCCCTGGTAACAGCTTACACAGTCTGGATTCAACAACAAGCACAACGGATTTCTAATCCTAATGAAGGATTGACAGATTACCAAGATGTAGCTGAGGATGCAATTAAAAATTGCGATCGCACTCTTCAACGCATTCAGTCAGGTTTGACGCTGCTGCAAACTAACCCGGAAGCAGCCGAAGCTTTCCGATTTATGAATCAAGCCATGCACTTACAGCGTCTTCATTCGCGCTAATTTAGTTGCGGGTACAGAAGCCCAAAAACTCGTTAAACAAGCACTGGAAGCCAAATTAGATATCTGGTTGAGTAAAGCACAAAACTTGATTGGAGGCGGTACTCTCAAATATCAGACAGACAAGCGTGATGGTTTAACCATTGAACTATTAGAATCAGCAGGTCAAGGAATTTGGCAAGAATTTACTTGTTTGAACTCCCTGCGAAACGTCGAACCGACAGTAGGGTTAATTTTTCAAGATCAAGTGCCTGATGATGACTTTAGTCGCTTACCTCAACCAATGAAAGAAGAAGGGTAAAAATTCAAAAGTTTTAACTTCTATAAAAATAAATTGTATAAAGTCAAAAAAAGCATTATATGTGAACATGACTAATTACTTAATACATGACTATAGATGAATGTGACATCAGGATACATATATATTCTTAGTAACCCTGCTTTTAAAGATAATCTGCTTAAGATTGGTTATACAGAAAGAAATGTTTCAACTAGAGCAAAAGAATTATATAAAACAGGTGTGCCTGATAAATTTGATATTGTTTATGCGGAAGATGTTGAGAATCCAATAGAAATAGAAAAAATAATACATGATAAACTGGCAAGTTTTCGTTATAACAAAGATAGAGAATTTTTTGAAATCCCAGTTCAAGAAGCAATATCAAAAATTCAAGAAGTAACCCAAAGAGCAATTTACGAAAGAGGTAGATATGTTTTAGCTGAAAATATGGCTTTTAGGTGGCTATGTCAACCTAAAGAATTTATTTTTCTTATACGTTATACAACTTTTGCAGATGAACTTAAAAATAATCCTATAGTAGATTTTTGGGTATGTAAAGAAGGCGATCAAGTTTTGGTAACTAACATACCTGGAGAAGATAAAATTTTTCTGGGTGAAGATAATTTTATTACACTTCCTCTAAATAAAGATAAAAATAATCATGAAATTAACCCTATTAACGGTATTATTCATGAACTATGTGAGATTTATCCAGGTGATAGAATTTTATGGTTAGCGAAATCAAAAGACCAGTTTAGTACTGATGAACACTACTATATTCATGCAATTTTAAAATCTCGTACCCATGCTACCTTATCTGGTTTTTCTAATCCAAAGCAAATTATTTCTATTGATGAACTTCCATTATCTTTCGGATATGAACCATCAATAACAGAAATACCGATAAATTTACATAGAGTTTGCCATACAGCTTTGAGAGAAATAAAAACTGAATGGGTATCTGATAACTTTAAGTCTCCAATGGATGAAATAGGAAAACTTTTGAATGAGTTAATAGAAATGTCAAAAAAATCTACTAAGGCTATTTATAGCCCAAACAGAAAAGTGTATTTAGGAAGGAATAAAAAACGTGTGATAGAGATAGGGAAAAAACTAAATAATATAGGAGGAATTTATTTAATGATTTTAGTAGCTAGACAAGTACCAGAATATGATAGAGGAGAATTAAATTTTGCTTGGTCAGGTATAGGCGAATGGATGGCTTAACTGAGTCAAAAGAAAGACCCAACAGCAATACCATCGCGGTTCCTCGTTTCCTGCGATCGCGGACATTTAGATGACTTTCCTTGGTTATATTTTGTTCATCGTGGTAATACAGCGTGCAAGGGGCCACTCAGGCTGGAGGAATACGGTGTATCGGGTTCACCTACAGATATTGTAGTGAAATGCAATGGCTGCAACAGCGAACGTCGATTATCCGATGCTTTTGGTGAATTAGGCAAAAAAAATATGCCGCGTTGTCGCGCTCGTCACCCGCATCTACGTAACTTCGATGATAGCTGCGACGAACAAATGAAAACCATCTTGTTGGGAGCATCCAATAGTTGGTTTCCAATTACACTCTCGGCGTTATCAATTCCCATCACCTCCAATCAATTAGAGCAGTTGGTCAATCAAAACTGGACTATTTTGGGAAAAGCGAGTAATTTTAGTGCCTTAGATGCTGTACTGCAAGCTTTCTTCGCTATGGGGCAACTTCAGGAATTATCTAAATACACAACAGACAAAATCTGGTCGCTAGTTGAACAAAAACAACTTCAGCAGCAAAGCAATTTTGATGATGAAAGCGTCAGGGACTTGAAAACACCTGAATGGCAAATTTTCTCAGCAGCAGACCCAAATCTTAATACCCCAGATTTTCAACTGCGGACTGTAAACCCACCATCTGGGTATGAAAATTACTTTTCGCAGGTAGTGTTGGTAGAAAGATTGCGAGAAGTTCGTGCCTTAATTGGCTTTACACGCATTCAATCCCCAGGTGATTTTATTGACTCTGGAGAAATTCTCACAGAGCATCGGGTTCCATTGAGTCGCAGCAAACCTAAATGGGTACTGGCAAGTGAAGTCAAAGGCGAGGGTATCTTTATCCAGTTCAAAGAAACGACACTTCATCAATGGGAGCAAAATCAACTATTGCAAGATTATGAGCGTCAAGCATTCGATGCTCATAAAAAGTGGTGTAATGTTCGTTCTCTCGATCCAGACAAAGGTAAATTTGGTGTACGCTACATTTTACTACACTCCTTTGCTCACGCCCTGATGCGGCAAATGGCCCTTGAGTGTGGTTATAATGCTGCCAGCTTAAAGGAGCGAATTTACTCCAAACGACCAGAAGACGAAGGCGGCCCAATGGCAGGCATACTAATTTATACCGCCGCACCTGATAGTGAAGGTACCTTGGGTGGTTTAGTCAGTTTGGGAGAGCCTAAAATACTTGGATACCATATAGACCAAGCTTTAGAACAAATGCGGTTATGTGCTTCTGACCCCTTGTGTGCAGAACATACTCCCTTTAAAGGAGCTACATCACTACATTGGGCAGCTTGCCATGCTTGTCTGTTTAGCCCAGAAACCTCCTGTGAACGCGGCAATAAGTATCTGGATCGCGCGGTACTTATTCCCACTGTACTATCCGCAGACTTAGCGTTCTTCCCAGAGGAGAAAACGTGAGCTTTTTACCACCGCTTTTATTGGCTCAAATTCGTACCTGTGCCAAACAACTTCCATCTCCTGTTTTAGATGCTGTAATTAATTTGTTGATAGCCACTCCAGCAAGATATTGTGATTTTGCGTTGAAAGCATCAATCTTGAAACAACTGCCCAATACTAATTTTCGCCGACTAATAGGGGAATTGTTAGAAACATGGTGTCGGGAAGCTATTTATTTGGACAGTAGTGCGATCGCGTCTGCATTAGCCACAGCAATTTACTGTGAGGTGGCGGCAAAGGATGAGTTGTCTGTTGAGTTGGTTTGGACTGGCCCTACAAGTGAGGGAATACCACTTCGCAGAACAGAACAAGTGTTACTACAATTAATTCACGAAGCGCAACGGGAAATAATTCTTGTCAGTTTTGCTGTTTATAAGATTCCAGAGATTGCAAAAGCATTATTAACAGCAATGAAACGAGAAGTCACTGTGCGAATTATTGCTGAAACCCCCGAATCTAGCAAGGGTAAAATACCTTTTGGAGTCAGTGCAGCATTGGGACTGGAAATTGCCCAACAAGCACACATTTTCATTTGGCCACGAAATAAGCGGCTTACAGATTCAGAAGGAAGGTATGGTTCCTTACACGTTAAATGTGCGATCGCCGATAGAAAGCACCTGTTTATTTCCAGTGCTAACCTCACTGAGTACGCTCTGACATTAAATATGGAAATGGGACTACTAGTTCATGGTGAAGACATAGCTCATCAAGTGGCGGAACATATCGACCGTTTAATTCAGGAAGAGTTTCTCGTATCTTTAAACTCGCTGTAGGCATAAGTATTCAGTAGGTAACTCATTTTTGGCTATACATTTCTGTTAGAGCAGTTTTTTACCTAAAGAGTTATTTTTCTATTTCTTTTACTCATATATACAAACGTGCTTGCATTCTCAACAAGTACGTTTGTAACTTGGCAAGTATGCAGGTTAGTAGGAGAGGAACTGAAGTTTAGTTGTATCTGAGTTGAGCTATACCTGTACTAAAGTGACATAAATTGTAAATTACTTTTTAATTTACAAGCAGTTTGGTAAGGTGCTAGTTTAATTCGCTTTCAATTGATGAAGTCTTTCAGTTGGAATAGAGTTTGATGATATGTGAAAACGTTATCTACACCCAGAAAACACTTGCCGAAAGATACGGGATTTCCATTGCCGCTTTACAACGGTGGTATCCCTATGCCGATATAGTCAAACCCCGAAAGCGGGGAGGATATTTTGATGCAACAACAGTCGAGATTGCCGACATTTTCTACGTCGCTATCAAGATTCGGCGGTTGACTTGTGAAGAATATTTACAGCAGGTGATTCCTGCTGGTGGCTTAGATCCCATATTCCGCACTTCAACTTGAAGTACAAAGATATTACAGTAAAGCTCAAAGC
>NZ_JABXKI010000374.1 GCF_017115095.1 Nostoc sp. NMS4
AGCTTTATCGTACTGACCATCTGAAGCCAAAGCGTTTGCATAACTATTGAGTGTTTTCGGGTTATTAGGTTCAATCTGTAGCAATTTTTCAAAGAATTGAAAAGCTTTATCGTACTGACTATCTGAAGCCAAAGCGTTTGCATAACTATTGAGTGTTATCGGATCATTAGGTTTTATCTGTAGCGATCGCTCAAAGAATTGAAAAGCTTTATCGTACTGACCATCTGAAGCCAAAGCGTTTGCATAACTATTGAGTGTTATCGGATCATTAGGTTCAATCTGTAGCGATCGCTCAAAGAACTGAAAAGCTTTATCATGCTGACCAATTGAAGCCAAAACGTTTGCATAACTATTGATTGTTATATAATTTTTAGGCTCAATCTCTATTAATAATTTATGAAAGGTATCAATTAACTGAGTAGTTTTTCCTAATTTATTTAAAACTGTGATATAATCAGACAATATTTTAACGTTTCCTGGAGCAATTACTAGGGCTTTTTCAAAAATTTTAATAGCCTGTTCAAACTCTCCGATTTTTGTTAAGGCTTTACCGTATTGTCTGAGTACTTCAACATTATCTGGGTCAATTTGTAAGGATTGTTGAAAAACACTAATTGCCAACTTATACTCACTTGCCTGAATAAGTTCTTCTGCCTGTTTGGTTAAAGTTTCGAGGCGATCGCTACTCATCATTTCTTGTCTCAGGTAGCAGTAGGTACAATTCAATGATAGTGCCACTCAAAAGGAATGATGGCTGGAGGAGAACAGGCGATCGCCGATCTATGTAAAATTAATTTTGTTTAGGTATTTATAAACACGGTTGACTGACCTTAGCCGCAAGTTCTGCGATATTTATTTGCTCGTAGTGTTCAAAGGGTTGGTGAATCCAGGGGTTATCAGCCAAGTAATCGACATAATAATCGGGTGCTATAACTGAACAGGCTTTATACCAAAGTACGGCGGTGCGAATTTCCTCAATAGTGATTGAATTTTACGGTTATGCTCGCCACTAAAACAACTCAGCAATAATTCAGAATTTTGCTCCAATTAGGATTCAAAGCACAGAAAAAACCTTTACCCAATACCTTTTCCAAAACCGAACCCTATTGGCTACGCATTCATCCATCCCTAAAGGACACAAGAGCATGAAAACCCAAAAAGTTTTCATGCTCTTGTTGGTGGGCTTTTTGCTCTAATATTTGTAAAGTCCGATTACAAATTTTTGTAGACTTCACCATCATTTCGCTTACCAACGCGAAAAACATCAATCAATTTGCTTTCTTCATCAATCGTGTAGAGAATTCTATATTCACCTTGATCAACACGATAACCACCCTCATAGCCTTTCAAGGCTTTGCAATCTTGAGGTTGAGAATTGCCTTGAAGCGAAAGGATTTTAGATACAACCTGCTTATAAAGTTTCGCTTGCAAATCCAACAAATCTTTTTCAGCAGTCTTAGCAATTCTCAAGCTGTAGCGTTCACTCATTTCCACGCTTGGTAGTAATTGCGTCTAAGGTAGTAAACCCATCATTTTCCTTAATTGCACGACGAAGTGTTTCTGAATCAATAGCATCTTCAACAGCTTCAAGCAATTTTAAATCATCAAGACCGATAATTGCTACCGCAGGTTTACCATGACGCTGAATTACAATCCGCTCACCCTTATACTCAGCACGATTAATAAGCTCTTGGAAGTTTGCACGAGCTTCTGTTGCACTTATGGCAGTCATAGCGCCTCACAAAATTAAATAATTGATGCTAACCAAAATGTAAATTTTGTACAAATTGTTAAAAATATACAAAATTTACGTTCTGTACTAATATTACACAATGAATAAAACAATTTCCAGTTAATTTTAGATTTATGTACTGTGATGCGATCGCTTCAAACCCCTCTTTAGCTCATGACTTTAGGACTTACGCATTGACAGAGAGAGCCAACTGTGAATGACCTCTCGTTACAAGGCTCTGCCTTGTAATGCTCTTGTGGGAGGCTCTGCCTCCCGTCAAACAAGTAGGCAGCAGCCCACCTTGATAGCATTCCCAGGCAGAGCCTGGGAACGAGGCAGGGCAAGACTTTTAGTTTAAAAAGCTGAACATACATATCATGGTCAATATGTAAAGTGCGTAAGTCCTGGACTTGTGATTGATAGTGCTAAGGAAAGCGATGCCTGCGGCGAGCTACGCTAACGCTAAAATCTAAAAAGTGACCAATACTTTTGGCTGTGAAATTAACTTTGTTTAGTATTAATCAACACATTTGATTTACCTTAGCCGCGAGTTGTCCGATATTCATCTGCTCGTAGTGTTCAAAAGGTTGGTGAATCCAAGGGTTGTCAGCCAAGTAATCGACATAATAATTGGGTGCTATAACTGAACAGGCTTTATACCAAAGTACGGCGGTGCGAATTTCCTCAATTGGGGAATCAATATTTTGCTTCAGCCAAGGTATAGTCTGTTGCAGTGTGATTCCAGAGTCTACCAAGTCATCCACTAGGAGAATGCGCGAACCTAATTTCTCAGCAGTCATTGTTAAGTGGCGGGAGAAAATTAAATTACTTCTTTCTTGTTTACCAATGCCACTGTAAGATGAGGTTGCTAAAATTGCCAGTGGTTGCTGGTATATCCGAGAAAGAATATCTCCAACTCGTAGTCCTCCTCTAGCAAGACAGATAATCTGGTTAAATTCCCAACTAGATTGATAAATCTGGATAGCCAGTTGTTCAATTTTTTGGTGATAATCTGACCAAGAAACATAAAGGTCTGGCATAAGTCTAACGGGAGTGGTAGATGAATAGTATTAAAGGCAATTACAAACTTTTTATTTTAGTATGAGTGCAAGTTATTATGAACGATTCTGCTGCTGATGGCGATGCCCAACGAGATCCTCTGAGTAAAAAACTCGACTTAAAAACAAAGCTGGCTTACGGTGCAGGAGATTTAGGGCCAGCAATTACTGCAAATATCTCCGTCTTTTATCTGCTGATTTTCTTTACCAGTGTCGCTGGTATCCCTGCGGGTTTAGCTGGCACTATTTTGATGATTGGCAAAATCTGGGATGGTGTAAACGATCCGCTTGTCGGCTTCCTGACTGATAAAACGAACTCTCGGCGTTGGGGTCGTCGTCTTCCTTGGATGTTTTATGGAGCAATCCCCTTTGGAATTTTCTTTTTCTTGCAGTGGATTGTACCGCAATTTAGTGCAAATCAGAGTGAGAATATTTGGCCGTTGTTTTGGTATTACGTAGCGATTGGGATTATATCTCAGTCCTTTTACACCGTTGTGAATTTGCCTTATACGGCAATGACTCCAGAACTAACTCAAGATTACGACGAACGCACCAGCCTTAACAGCTTTCGTTTTACATTTTCCATTGGTGGCAGCATTTTTTCATTTATTTTAGCGGGAATTATTTTTTCGCAGATTCCCGATCGCAAACAAGCATATCTGGTTTTAGCAGCAATTTGTACAGTAATTTCAATTGTAGGATTATATTGGTGCGTTTTTGGAGTCCGCGATCGCATCTTGGTTTTTGAGGCTAAACGCACCCAAATGGAGGAACCTCCATCTCTCCCCTTCGGCGAACAGCTAAAAATTGTCTTCAGCAACAGACCTTTTTTATTTGTGATTGGTATATATCTTTTTTCTTGGCTAGGTGTGCAGATTACAGCCAGCATTATTCCCTATTTTGTAGTCAATTATATGCATCTGAAATTTGAATCAGATGTGCCTATAGTACTGATTGCAGTCCAAGGAACTGCCCTGCTGATGCTATTTGTCTGGGGGGCGCTGAGTAAAAAATTTGGGAAAAAAGTTGTTTATTTTCTGGGAATGAGTTTGTGGATAATAGCCGCCGGAGGACTATTTTTCTTAAAACCTGGTCAAATAGTTTTGATGTATGTGATGGCTGTCATGGCTGGGTTTGGTGTCTCCACAGCTTATCTAATTCCCTGGTCGATGATTCCAGATGTGATTGAATTAGATGAACTGCAAACCGGACAACGCAGAGAAGGCATTTTTTATGGCTTCATGGTTTTGTTACAAAAATTTGGTTTAGCTTTCGGACTGTTTTTAGTGGGAATTTCTTTGCAAGTTTCGGGTTTCAAAGAATCTGTAGCCGGAAGTCCGCCACCCACTCAACCTGACTTGGCACTGTTGGCTATTCGCACTGCCGTTGGCCCCATCCCAACAGTTTGTTTGATTTTTGGGTTGATATTAACGTATTTTTACCCAATTACCCGCGAGATGCATGCAGAAATTATGCTGAAACTCAAAGAACGGCGTTTAACTAATTCGTAATTCGTAATGACGCGACGCTCTCTACGAGACGCTAAAAGCGAACGAATACTCGCTACCGCTACGCTATCGAGTACTCGCTAACGTAATTCGCAGTTAATAGGACTAGTGGTCTGTCCCATTAATTTTGCTGGGCTAAGAAAACGTTTTCAAACGGGGATTTAAACCCCCATCTGAAAATGATGCTACGTGTAAAGATATGGGTATTAAACCTTTTGATTTACGATAATGTGCATCGGACACAATATAAAATCTGATGAGAATAGGGTAGTTTCCCCTAGCCCTTTGCCTAGCGTTCAGTTTGGGGAGTGTCCCGTAGAGAAGGAAAGGTATCGCCTGTTAATCTGCGGCCAATTCACCACATTCCACCAATTATCTAAATACTCAGCCCGACGGTTGCGATATTTTAGGTAATAAGCGTGTTCCCACAGATCGTTACCCATAATCGGATATGAACCTTCCATAATTGGGCTATCTTGATTTGCTGTGGTGACAATCTGGAGTTGCTTTTGAGGGTTGCGTACTAGCCAAACCCAACCACTACCGAAACGACCCGCACCTGCTGTGTTAAACTGTTTTTTAAAGGCATCAAAACTGCCAAAAGTTTTGTTAATTTCTTGAGCGATCGCTCCTGATGGTTGTCCTCCACCTTGAGGACTCATTAGTTGCCAAAAAATCGTGTGATTGAGATGACCACCAGCGTTATTACGTACCTTTGTCCGAATATTTTCAGGTACGCTGTTCAAATCCACTAGTAAATCTTCAACACTTCTTTTTTGCAAATCTGGATATTGCTTCAATGCATCATTTAAGTTCTTGACATAACTTGCATGATGTGTATCATGATGCAATTTCATCGTTTCAGCATCAATAGCTTTTCCTAGCGCCCCATAAGCATAAGGCAATGGTGCTAGCTGTGCAGGAAAAGCACTTAATGACCTATTAGGATAAGCTATGGTA
>NZ_JABXKI010000433.1 GCF_017115095.1 Nostoc sp. NMS4
GGAAAAATGTTCACTGATAACTGTTTTTTAATCAATTTTAGGTTTAACGAAGAGTTGAGCCAGTGGTATGTGGTAGCGGAAAGAAAAAATTTCTTTTTTTACTGATTTAGAAAACTTTTTTAAAAGAATTTGAGACTTAAAATTTTGGATGGGGGATTGTATCTAAAAAATCTCCCATCCAATTTTTTTCTATGCAATATCAGGGGGTATGTTTTTAGGCGATCGCAGTTGTCGTAACTGTTGCTGCATGAGTTTTTCTAGTTCAGTTCGCCGAATTTCGACGGTATGAGTGGTCTTACCCGGCGTTTCCAAAAAAACGATACTATCTACGGGTTCTAATGCCACCATTTGGAACAAAATATGGGTGACAGGAGTAATTTTAGCTAGCATTTGAGGGTCAAGCCCAGCAGGGGGAATTAGAGAGACATCCTGTATGGTAGGGAAAGCGTAAATCACTCGCTTTTCCAATCCTGGATTAGTACGATTGCTCAACGTAGTTAAAACCCAGCTTGCCTCCGAATTTTGGAGAATGTAGTACTGGGAGTAGCGTAATTTTTGAGCGATCGCTCTAAGAGCAGGAGCAATTGCTGCAACAAGATGTGGTGTCATACCATCGCGGGGTGCATTGTCAATCAGCAATTGAATTTGTGCTTCTAAATCCATAATGACTTGTATACGACTCTTGGGTAATGGCAATAACATCTATCAAGTGTGAACAATCCCATCAGAATTGGGAATAATAAAATCAGCCATATCCTAAATATAGGATTGGTCTGCGTTTAGCTTATACGTAAAACCAAAACAGCCAATACCCACAGTCCTACAGGTTGTATTTAAATACTTAGGGTCTTTTGAAAACTGAGACTATGAATTCAGCCGCAACCGCAACTATTCCATCTGCAAATATTCTGGGAGAAAATTCTAAAGGCGTGGAGGTGATCTTTCAACTCCTCTCCAAGGAGTTTCAACAATCAACCAAAGCTTCGGAACAGAATTGCCACGACGTAGCCAGACGTATTACCACCGAAGTCTACCGGATTTGTCATGAGAGTAAACGTATCCAAGCTTCTGGAACTGTAGAAAGCTCGGCGCTGACCCTAGCTCGGCATCGTCTGCAACAGTGTCTCAGGTACTATCAGTTGGGTTCAAATCGGGGCAGGGTAGAATTACACAGTACCTTGAGTGCAATTATTTATCGATATATTAATCCTCCTCAGAGACAGTTGAGCTATCAAGGGCGGCTGACGATCATTGAAGATTTCCTCCAGAGTTTTTATCTGGAGGCGTTAAATGCTTTCCGGCGAGAAAATCAACTCGGTGCAACTTATCGCCCTCAGACACTCTTGGAATTGTCCGAGTACATGGCATTTACCGAGCGCTACGGCAAGCGACGCATTCCGTTACCAGGTCGTCAGCAACAGCTAATTATTCTGCGGGCCCAAACTTTTTCCCAACAACAGCCGCCAGAAACCAGTGTAGATATAGAACAAGCCGCAGAAGGTAGCAATAATGAAGGTGATGGTTCTTGGGAAGAGCCAGCAATTCACCAATTGCGCTCCACAATGGCAACGCAAGCCGAACCCGAACCTGAAGAAGACACCTTGCGCTCCGTTGTGGTTACAGAATTAATGAATTATCTCGAACAACGACAACAATCTGACTGCGCTGATTACTTTTCTCTCCGCCTCCAAGATTTGTCAGCCCAGGAAATTGAGTCGATTTTAGGTTTAACCCCTCGTCAGAGAGATTATTTGCAACAGCGCTTTAAGTATCATTTGATTCGGTTCGCTCTGTTGCACCGTTGGGAATTAGTTCATGAATGGCTGGAAGCTTCTTTGCACACCAATTTGGGTTTAACTCCCCAGCAATGGCAAGCATACACAGCCCAACTGGACAATAAGCAACGGTCTTTATTAGAGTTGAAGCAACAAGGACAAGCCGATGAAAAAATCGCCAAAACTTTAGGGTTGTCAATGGCACAACTACAAAAACGATGGTTTAAGATTCTTGAGCAAGCTTGGGAAATTCGTAACTCATTAGTTTCCGGATCAGGTGCATCTACTCATGAATAGTGACTCAGAATCCTTACAATACCGGTGTCTCGATTGGTTATTGACAGATAATGTCAAAAATCACGAGCGATCGCTAGAATGTGAGGAAAATGACGGGGTAAAAAACCTCCTCAATGAAGCCACTGCTTCCAAAAGCAGTGAGCCAAAATTGGGAGGAACGCCTCAAACCTTTCAATTGGGAGAAATTCCTACTGTGCAAGATCGTTTTCAAGCTGTCCTTAAAAGTCGGTTACAAATCCAAGCCCAAGACCACCCACCGTTGTTTCCCTGGGAAACACAGTTAATCGACTATCCTGATTTTGTTGATGAGCCTTCAATGTCACTCGTTCCTAGCTGGGGATGGATGGTACAACAATCTAAGTTGACCTTGCCAACTCGCTTACCGGAAAGAGTTTTCCAGCAATTGCTAGAACAGTGTCAGGCTTTGGTGACATCTTCTGTGCCGTTGGGGGCAAAATTAGTTCAAGTGGTGGAGAACTTTTTTCCCAATGATTCTCAAGCCCTAAATGACATCGCTGGATTGGTGCTAAGAAGCACCTATCGGTCTGTAAATACTCTGGAGACAATGCCCGCCATTCAGAGCGATTACTCAGATTTACAACCGCGTCAACAGATGGCTTTGTCGTTGCTAGCAGCTAAACAACTGCTGGAAAATCTGACTCTACCACTTTCCGCAACCAGTCCGGTGGTAGAAAGACAATGGTTAACTAGTGTTGGTGCTTTGAATATCAGAGTAGAGTACCAGTCTCTAGGTAAACTTACGAAGTTACTTATTCAAGCTGAATTACCGGTTAAAGGAACTTTGACACTGCGGGGAAGCGGCACTTTAGCAATGACAACATCTTCGACTTCGGGATATTTAAATGTAGAGTTAGGCTGCGAGCAACTTAACCCAATTTATACCCTGGAAGTTGAATTTCCAGAAATAGACGAACAGTCGTTGTTGTTTGTGATTAATTCCACGATTTAGTTAAAATTTCCACCGCTAGCACACTATGTCAATCAACGCCGATATATATTAAGAGGATTTTCTGGTTTTGAAGCTCATCCTATTTTTCAACAAACGGTCATTAGGGTGTCTACGAGAAGCAATTATTACAAAGACACAGGGACACGGGAATATGGGGACATGGGAACATTGAGAAAGTATTTGATTTCTCGATTCACCACGTCACCCATTTCTCGTTTATCTCCATCTCTACCACCTATCCATCATTTTTTTTTGACACATTAGTAGGTAGGCAATTACGTCCCTTACATTGTGTTTGTTGCATCTACATCATTGCTTCTACTAAACTCAAATGTTTAACTTATCCAGGATGAATCGGTTTTGGCGTGTCCCTGTAGGTAATTTCTGGCGGCAAAATCCGCAGGGTTCGCCTTTGATAGAAGTGGAAGATTCGATTTCTTTGCGGGTGCTGGTGCTAGCGTTGGTTATTTTGGGAATTGTGGCGACGGATATCGCCGCCGAAACTTCATTCAGTTTTTGGGCGTTACCTCTGAGTGTAGTGGGTGCGGTTTGGAGTTACTATCGTCGCCGCGATCGCAATGTTACAGTTAAATTCTGTATCGCCATCGGGATGTTAGTCGCTCTGGGTGCTTTCTTTGGGCAATTAGTGGGCGAGTTGAATGATACGCGGTTGGGTTTGGCAGAGTTATTAATTCAACTCCAGGTGTTGCATAGCTTTGATACACCCCGCCGGAAAAATTTGGGCTATTCGATTGTTATCGGATTGATTTTATTGGGTGTGGCAGCAACCCTAAGTCAGACTTTAGCATTTGCACCTGTGTTGCTGTTATTTTTAGCGATCGCTCTACCAACTTTAGTATTAGATTACCGTTCACGCTTGGGTTTACAGCCATTAAAAACTCAAAAGGAAAAATTCAATCAGCAGAATTCCTCAAGTCTTAATTTTAAATTTCTAATTCTAACTTTTTTACTAATTGTCGGTCTGGGACTGGCAATTTTTGCTGTTTTACCCAGATTTCCCGGCTATCAATTACGGAATTTTCCTGTAAGTTCTGCGATTCAAGTAAAAAGTAATTTCACAGGACGTAGTATTATCAATCCCGGTTATGTCCGCCAAGGGAAAGGTGAGAATCAAGGCACTGGTGGCGGTGGTACAGGACAAAATAAAACTGGTGAACCAGGTAAAGTAGATAATAACTTTTATTACGGTTTTAATAGCCAAATTAACCAAAACCTGCGGGGCGAGATGAAACCCAAGGTTGTAATGCGGGTGCGATCGCAAGCTGAGGGTTTTTGGCGAGTATTAGGATTCGATCGCTATACAGGTAAGGGATGGGAAGTTTCTCGGAATGAAGATGTTACCACTGTGAGGCGATCGCCTTGGTCTTACCAAATTTTTCTTTCCCCATCTGTGCTTACTGGTAAAACCCAAGAGGTAGTGCAAACTTATACAGTGGTGTCAGATTTGCCTAACCTAATTCCGGCGATGACTTATCCCAAGGAAGTTTACTTTCCGGCACCAGTGATCGCTGTTGATAAAGAAGACGGATTGCGATCGCCTGTAGAATTATCACAAGGTCTAACCTACACAGTAGTTTCTGAAGTACCATACCGCGATCGGACTAAATTAGGTGAAGCTTCTACTAAATATCCGCAACATATTAAAAAGCATTATCTCCAAATTCCTCCCGAAATTGCCGAAAAAGTCAGGCAACGTACCGAAGAAATTCTTGCTAACTACAATCAAGAAAAAGTCACAAAGTCTGCTAAAAGCCTGGATTCCCCTTATGAAAAGGCTCTCTACTTAGCTCAATATTTAAAACAACGTTATACTATTCCTCAAAATCCCTTAGAACTGCCTTATTTGAGTGAAAAAGAAGACCTGGTAGAAACTTTTTTGTTTAAGCAAAAAGGAGGCTATCCAGACCACTTTTCAACAGTTCTGACAGTAATGTTGCGTTCCATTGGCATTCCAGCGCGGTTGGTAGCAGGGTTTAGTGCGGGAGAATTTAATCCATTTACAGGGCTGTATGTTGTCCGTAACACTGATGCTTATGCGATGACGGAAGTGTATTTTCCCAAATATGGTTGGTTTGCTTTTGACCCCATTCCCAATCATCCTCTGATACCGCCTTCAATAGAAGACACACAGACCTTTAGTGTGTTGCGCCAGTTGTGGCATTGGGTTGCTGGATGGTTGCC
>NZ_JABXKI010000334.1 GCF_017115095.1 Nostoc sp. NMS4
AGTTGAGCGATCGCACCAGCAATAAATCGAGCGCAGCGTTCTGGTTGAGACGAGACTTGTTCTTCTGCAAACCGGATGACTAGCCAGTTGGCATCGACAAAACACTTGTTTCGGTAATCATCCTCGCTGATACAGTGGGTAGGCTTAAGAGTCGCAAACGAAATTGGCTCATCAACCTCCAAATCTATGTGTAAGCCAGTATTTGGTTCAATAATAAGAAAATCAGCCGTAAATGGTAGTCGATGCCCTGGAGGAAGCATCACCTGCTGGGGAGAAACAATTTCACCAAAATAGTGTTTGAGAACATTTTCAAACAGCCCCTCACTTGCCCCAATTGGTGCATCTCCCTGTCCAGACGGAAAAACTAAAGGGATAAACTGTTTTTTTTCTTTAACTAACTCTGGGATAACAACAATTGGATATTCTGGTGTCTTTGCCATACTTGCACTAACTCTTCATACTGCAATTATCTAAATTCACAACGCGATTACACAATCAACAAAATACTGAAAATCAACCAACTTTTTTCTAATTTATGGACGCAAGAACCAAAATTATCAGTTTTCGGACAGCATCCCTTCTGGATAAGATTACTTCTGAGTACGCTACAAGCAACTGAGATGAAGTCTAGCTTTGACTATCTAGAAGACCTTCTTGCGGACAACTATCCAATCATCGCCTGCGAATCTCCCCTCCAAGAACGTCACCGCCTCCTCACCCGAATCACTACTTACTGTCACCAAGCAGGCAAAAAAGCCTACATATGGAATCTCAGCAAGGACAGTATTAAAGAACTAGTAGTCAGCGCCGAAGAAAATCTGGTTTTTCGAGAGTTTGACGACTATAAACCTTCCATAAAACAAAATAAAGAAGACTATTTTCAAGTACTCAATTTTTGGAAAATTTATTCTGGCACTGGAGTATTAATTGTTGAGAATATTTTCCCTTGGATAAAAGAAAATACACCTAAAGAATCTGATTTTATTATATCAGAATGGATTAAATCGTCGTTAATCAATCTCAATTTTCATACCAAAGATAGTGGTAAAACTACTATCTTACTAGGAGCCAACGCTGAGATAGCAAGCGAAATAGCGGCAGAAATTCCCCTATGGAGTCAAGAACTACCAGATGTACAAGAAATTATTGACAGTTTAATTAAAAGCAAAAAATTTTCTTTCACATATACAGATCAAGACTATTTAGAAATTGCTAACGCTAGTGCTGGCTTGTATATTTCTGATATTATGTATTGTCTAAATGATATTAATAAAAATCATGATTTAGTAAATTCCAGTGAGATAGCCAAGCTTCTGCTATCAAAAAAAATTCAACTGCTCAACCGCTTGTATGACATCGAATTCTTACCTCCGCCAAAAGTCCAACTTGGTGGGTTGGAACTCATGCAGCAGTCATTCAAAAAGTTCAAGCGATTGCTTACCCCGCGTGCCAAACAATATAATCTGCGTGTACCCAAAGGGATTATGCTTGTGGGGCCACCGGGGACAGGAAAATCACACTCAGCAAAAGCCTGTTCCCAGAATATGGGTATTCCCCTTATCATGGTCGATTGGGGCAACTTTAGAAGTTTTGGCAACCAAGCAGAAATGAAACTCAAACGCTTGTTGCGACTGGCAGATAGGCTCAACCAAGTAATTTTGTACTTTGACGACTTCGATAAAGGCTTCGCCGGGGAGGATGACCTCGCCAAACGGCTTGCTGGCCAGCTGTTGACGTGGATGCAAGAGCGCACGTCAGATGTACTGATCATCGCCTCAGTCAACCGAATGGAATGGCTGCCACCCGAACTCACCCGTGCTGGACGGTTTGACTATTTATTTAAGGTAGACCTGCCCAATAATGGGGAAAGATATAGTATCTTCAAACTGCACGCTGCCCGATTTGACGAACGTTTTCGCAATGGCGGCGACCCCTGGAGCGAGGAACAGTGGCGCAGAATTCTTAAAGCCACCAATCGGTGTGTAGGTGCAGAAATCCAGACAATTGTAGAACGCGCCGCTAGTACCATATTCTGCGAAACAGTAACAGAAGATACCTACGCATCAAGCAAACTCCCCGCACTCGAACTAACAATCGAAGCATTACTAGAAGAACGCCGCCAGATTAACCCGCTTGCCATCCGCGAAGCCGATAAAGTCGAGTCGATGCGTAACAAAGCTGACCAACAAGCTTTACCTAGTAGTCCCCTCGATGAAAGCAAGTTTGCTGTTGGTAACATCGAGATTTTTAGCTAATGAAAGGAGCCAGAATACAGAATTCAGGAGTCAGAAGAACTCCAGCCATAAAGGAAGGAGTTTCGCGCTGGTGGTTAAAAACTTTTTTGTTTTGCTTAACAACTCTGATGAGGCTTTAAACCAACAGTTAAGAGTCATTCGTACAAAGTCCTCAAGCCTTACGCAAGCTTTCTCCTGAATTCTGACGCCAAGCCGTAGAGCTTTCCTTGCTCCGCTCCTGACTCCTGAGTTCTGAGTTATGACTACTTCTTTGTAAAGATCATAAATCAATTCAAAGTTTCATCATGTTTTAACGAAAGCAAATGTAGCCAAAACATTTCAACAGATCATAATGCTTGCCATTTCTAACCACTCTACTACTTTATTTATCTAAAACTATGGAAGTTACAAGACAAACCGCTCAAACCAACATTCAAACTAAACAAGCACAAAATCCAGAAAAAAGCTTATTTTTCAAAATTCTCAATATCGTTGGGCCAATTGCTGGTTTTACTGCTGCCCTCTCACCCCTACCACTCTACTTTTGGACTCGCCAGCCCCAGTATCTACCTATTGGTGCAACCTTTACCAGTAATAATCAAACAGTTCAACTCGAACTAGCAGACGATAGAAAAGAATATGCCCACGGACTCAAATTTCGTGACTCTATTCCCGAAAATCACGGAATGCTATTTGTCCTCAACAAACCTGAAAAAGTTAAACTTTGGATGCAGGATACGTATATTCCTCTAGATATGATATTTCTCCAAGATGGAGTTATTAAATCAATCGTAGAGGCGGCTCCCCCCTGCAAAACAAAAACCTGTCCTAAGTACGATTCCATCTATCCTGTTAACCAAGTTATCGAACTACCTGCTAACAGTACCAAAACCCTCAACCTCAAAGTAGGCAAGAAGCTCCATCTCGACTTCAACCCAAATCAAACGCAGAATTAGTTGACGGACAATTTATTTCACTGGGTAAATTAACGGTAAAACACCGTAATTACACTACCTCATATATCAATTACTGACCCCCGATATAGATTATATCGGGGGTCAAACATTATGAAATAAACCACTGATTTAAATGTTGAAAGCTGTCAATCAAAATTTTCTAATTTTTTACTAATGATTTACTGAAAAACATAGTGTTTAAAAATGGAAAATTTTTAGATGCTTTTACGGATATTAGTCTCATAAAATAGGTTTACAAGCGAGAAGTTGGAGCAGAGATTTACTCCAATCCAAACTATGTACTAGGGGCAGACTCCGCCAACGGAATAAAGCAGTAATTCAGTCGTAATTACCCCTACAAAGTTTCATCCAGTAATTTCCAAAATCATCTACTTTTTTTATGAGAACAGACTACGAATCTAATTTTAGCAACGACCGCATTCCTTCCTACGAAGAATACGGATACCCCGCTCCCAGTCGTCGCCGTCGCAACTGGAAAGAAAACGTCAGCATCGCCGGACTAATGGCAGTTGGTACTGGCTTGATGATTGCAGATATCTCGATTCATCACATGGTAATGGCATCGCTCGCGTTTGGAACTGGCATTGTAGCGTTACTACCCAAGGAAGCAAACTTGCTACTTTCCAACTTCGAGAAATGGCAGCGCAAGTATGGCATCAATATTTATACTGTCTTGTTCTGCTTGGTAGGTGTAGTATTTATGTTGGATATCGCCGCTGCACCCGCAAACGCCCAGTTCATGCAAAACGCAGAGGACTTTTTCACAGAGTATTTTACTGGTGTTAATGCAGACATCATTAAATACGTATTCGCAGTACTGCGCGGTTTGTTCCTAATTTACCTTGGTATTGGTCTGATCCGGGTCGTTCAATCAGCCAGAAACGACGAGGATTGGCAAACGATCGCCCGTACACCAATTATCGTTGCCCTCACAGTTGTAGTTGGAGATTTGCTTGCAGGGCTGGTAACAGGCTGATACCAAGTCTTCAAAAAAGCCACCACGAGTGGCACAATTCCACAAGTGCCACTCATCAAAATTTCAAAAACTGACTTTTGCCTTTCGTAATAATGACAAGAGTTCGGGAATTTCGTACTGTCAACCGCGTATTAGGAGACCAACCACGCCTCGGGCCATTCCCCGCCGACCAAATTGTTCCCTGGAGTGCGATCGCTCTCATCTCCTACATGGTAGTCAAGGGTTTTATGCAAGCTTCTTGGCTTGCAACCGGAATTGTAACCGCCTGGGGATGGGCAACCTGGTGGACAGTAAGTTCCAACAAAGCCTTTTTCGGTAAGTTTGTCGGCACACCCCGCATCACCCGTGGTTACAAACCTTTTGTCTCCCTTGTTAATCCTTTACAACCTCAACCCAAGAAGAAGCGCCAGCTTAAAAAACGCAGATAAAGCTTCTCAATTAATAAATATCACCGAACGAAACTACAGGCTATGAGTTCGACCGCCTCAACGAAAATAAAGCACAAAATTGGTAAAAAATCTCTAGATACCGAACAATTAGGTGTTGTCAAAAATCTGACACCCTTTGAAGATATTACCCATTTAGCCGGGATTGCAAGTATCTCGCTTGCTGGTCGTAGAGATATCGGCGCACTCATCCTCCAGCGCGATGTCTTCAGAGAAGGGATCAATTGACGTAAAAGCCAATATGAACATCGAGGAAGCGGTCAAGGCACAAGAAACTATCCTCAGAGGCAGTCTCCCGATCCATACTGCCGTTGTTTTTTGTGTTCATCGTCACAGTCGTCAAAAACTCGATGAAGCTTGCCAATATCTTTCTAGCTGCTTCTTGCGACCTGCTGTAGTTGATAGAGAAATCGAGTATGCCTGGAAAACATGGTTACAATGTGTACCTATTGTCTGGGAAAACCTACTCACAAGACCCTTTAACCGTCGCCTCCCCTATTTCTCATCAGAAGTTCCCGGACTCATGCCACTAGACCTATCCTTAATATAAGCTTTGTGGGATAATCAAAAAATAATTAAGCAATA
>NZ_JABXKI010000310.1 GCF_017115095.1 Nostoc sp. NMS4
TACAAGAAAAGTTTGGTGAATGTGCGATTAGTGAAGAAACCAACGGGAGTGTGCAAACTCTACGGCTGACTTTTGCCGGACATCAAGAAGTTAAACAGTACGTGAGGAGATAAATATGGAACGTTCAATACTGATTCATTTTGACAGCGCTACAGGTGAAGTTCGTGTGGAAGCGGAGGGATTCGAGGGGCTAAGTTGTCTTGGAGCTACGCAACCATTTGAATCCGCTTTGGGAGTTGTGAGCGAGAGCGATCGCACGTTTAAAGATGAAGCCCAAACCCAACAACTTCGGACTACCCTAAGCAATCAAACACGTTTGCACCAGTAATCAGTCATCAGTTACCAGTTTTAACTCGGCTGGTAACTGCTGATCATAAAGGCTTCGCCATTTCATAAGTGAAATATTTGAATAATTGACATGAAACTCTCAAATCTTCTCTCCACGCTCGATTCCCAAATCCCGATCGCCGCACTTGATGTTCTGTCTCCTGATGAGGCAACTATCATTCAGTGGTTGACAACCCAAGCTAAAGAAAAACTCAACAGTCCAGTTTTCTTTTGGAACTTGGGAGTATCCAGCCTGGAGCAATGCCTGATTGCACCGGATGGTGGGCTGGTGTTTAAGTCAGTGCCAGAGTACAAAAGACCTGCTCATACAGATCCGTTGCTGTTCGTATTCGACTATATAAATAACTTTGATGGCGTTGGCGTGTTTATTCTGGGGGACATACACCCATTTCTTGGCAAGAATTCCCCACAGATGAGTTGGGAAATCTTGATCAGAGTGAAAAACCTTTACCACCGACTCAAACCTACAGAAAAACGGATCGTGCTGCTGGGTCAAAACATCGAACTACACGATTCTTTGTTAAGGCTCATCCCCTACTGTGAAGTGCCACTACCGAACATTGGCCAAATTCAAGACCACTTCGAGTCATATCTGGTTTTTCTTGAAGAATCTGCTACTGAGCAGGATGTCACATTTCGAGTGTCCCTGAGTTATGAAGAAAAAGAAACCTTTGCACGGGCAGCGCTGGGACTGACATTAGAGGAAGTCAGCGATTTTTTGCGACTGACCGTTAAAGAGCGTTTGAGCAACGCTGGCATTTTGATTGATGCCACAGTCACACCTCTGATAGTCGAGTACAAAACCCGGCTGTTGGCTCAGATGGGTATCGAATTGGGAAAACCTGCAACTATCCCCTTTGGCGGACTCGATTTACTGCGCGAATGGCTGATGAGGCGGCGGCGACTGTTCACTCAAGAGGCGCGTAAGCTGCATCTGCCGCAACCCAAAGGCGTATTGTTGGCTGGCCCGCCCGGAACAGGTAAGTCGATTTGCGCCAAAAACATTGCAACCATACTCAATTTACCACTACTCCAACTTGATATTGCGTCCCTCCTTGGTTCTCTGGTTGGTGAATCTGAAGGTAATGTTCGCCGTGCCTTGAAGACAGCCGAAGTGATTGCACCCTGCGTTTTATGGATAGACGAAATAGAGAAAGCCTTGTCTGGTAGCGGCGACACCTCTGGAGTTTCCCACCGAATCCTGGGAAATCTGCTCACATTTATGAGTGAGTGTACGGCTGGCGTGTTTGTTGTAGCAACGTGTAACGATCCTTCAATACTGCCCAGTGAACTCAAGCGAAAGGGAAGATTTGATGAAAACTTTTTTGTTGACTTACCAACCGAACTGGAGCGATGTCAAATCCTCAAGATTCATCTGGAGCGTTTTGGCATTGTAGTGGAGTCCGAATATCTGGAAGCGATCGCTGCAAACACCGCGAAGTTTTCAGGAGCCGAACTGGAAACCCTAGCAGCAGAAGCGGCACTACTGGCGTTTGACGAAGGGCGACCGCAGCAAGTGACGCTGGGAGATTTAGAGAATTGCAGCCATTCCATTACCCCGCTTGCCGTGACTGATGCTCAGGCAGTCGAGCGAATGCAAGCTTGGTCTAAGACTGCGAGGGCTGCCTCTAGTCCTGTCATCGGGGCGAAACAAGCGTCTTTGCGTACTGCCAAGTTTCGCAATATGAATTGATAAAGTCCGCGATTTCTCCTGTTGTGTTCAAGAGAAATCGCATTGCTCAAAAGAGACAATTGCTACGCCAAAAAGAGAGTGAATTGGCTTGGATTGACAATGATATTTCTAATTTCAAGGTAAATCAAATGGCAAATACAGACTTGGTAACTTATTACGGTCAAACCGAAAAAATCGACCAGTTAGTTGAAAAACATGGTGCATATTTAGAACAACTGGACAGAAAAACGAAACTCTTGCTACGTACAACTTTGTCGCAATATGTTTTTATGCAACAAATATGTACTCCTGATAACTATTTGGTTACAGAAGCTTTGAAAGATGGAGACTTTGAGAGATTCCTGTGTGATGGTATTCCAGAAGTGTTAATAAATCTCTGTTCTGAGCTAAATGGACTAACTGTTGACGATGCTGAAACAATTTTAGAAGCTTTGCAACATCAATTACGTTGGGGTAATGCCCGATTATTGACAATTCAATAACTAATTACAGGTGAATATCTAAAAATTAGATATTCACCTGTTCACTAATTCCAGCATGAAAACTATGGAAACATATCTTGTTTTTGTTGACGCTGTTAACAACAGCAACAAGTTCTGGAGCGCAAAAGCTGAAGGTAGCAACTTAATAGTCCAATGGGGACGTGTTGGTTATCAGGCACAAACCAAAGTCCACACATTAGGAAGTTATCAAAGAGCGGTTGCTAAATTTCACAATCTGGTAGCCGAAAAAAAATCTAAGGGCTACAGAGAAAGTCAGCCACAAATGGATGGCGATCGCAGTATTTCAGATATCAGACGAGCGATACAACTATTAAATGCTATACGCCTGGCTGTTGCAAACAGGAACTTTGGTGATAGCTACATACTTGCCCTTAACGAGTATCTGAAAATTGTCCCAACACCATTAGGAATGCAGATAGATCCTTACAGGGTGTACCGAACAGTTGCAGATGTCGATTATCAACAAGAATTACTCAATTCTTTGCTGGTGAATGAACCTGTAGCTGTTCAGACCAAATCATCGCCGAAATCTGAACCAAAAACTGTCAGTCTCAAGGCTATCAGCAAAACTTTTTGGCGGCATTTGTAATTTGAGATGCGTCACTTTGTAAGAAATGCTAAAAAGCTAAACTTCATTTTGAAATATTGTTTGGGTAAATTATGGAAATCAAGACTATTGCTGTAACTTACACACGTAAGTTCAATTTAGGTGACTATGAATCTTTAGAGTTAACTTGCTCACTATGGGGACAAATTGACCCAAAAGAAGAAGATGCACAAGGGACGACACAATTTCTATTTCAACAAGCAAAGGATTCAGTTAAGGAAGCTGCAATCCCAGTAATTAAAGCTTCTAATCATCAAATGAATAAAGCCAAAGCGTACAAGCACTCTGCAACAAATCAGTTTGACGAACTGGAGAATTTCTAATAACTGAAATTCACCTTTTAAATTCAAAAATACTTTAGTCAAGCATTAATACTGCTTGGCTATTTTTTTTCAGTCATCGCTTTGCTTCCTACAAACCACAACAGGAAAGACATCATGCCTAAAAAAGCTAACCCAGTCCCAAAAGACCATTCCCAGTTATGCCTTCAGTACCTTCGCCGTTGCGGTGGCAGCGCTCGATTATGCACTATAAATTTTAGTCTGGGGGTGATTCAAACGTTAGTTAATCGCAATCTGGTAAAAGTGACAAATACTGGTGCAGGATTTTTTGTGGAGTTAGACGAAGCAAAATGAAGACCCATAAAGTAACTCATCAATCATCTTTGCCTTCAAACACTCGTAATAAATTAGTTCTACGCCGTACTCGAAAAAGATTCAACCCCAAAGTATTCATTGATCGCACCATAGAAACAACTGCGATCGCCTCTCTGCTCTTAACTGGGTTTTCAGGAGTAGGGGCAATGGGGTGCTGGGGGCTGGAGATTATTGAGATAAATGCTAATCCCAACATAATCATCTCTGGGTGGCAGCAACAGAAAAGTATTTGCTTAGGTGTAATGCTGGTAAGTTTTTCTGCCTTCTTAGGAAGTTCTCTAGTCGGAGCAAGTTTTAGTATTCAACGGGATAAATTTTAGGGAGAGAAACGGACAATGGAAATCAGATTAACCACAGCAGAGATTCGGACTATATTGCAGGGTTGTCAATATACGTTGCAAATGGTTGGAAGCAGTAAGGATTATCGCAGGCTTCAATCGTCAGAGCATTTTTCTACATCAAATGATGTGGTATTAAACGATGCTTTCAATGTTTTAGGAGAAGTAGTAGAGGCAATTGATCAGGTGGAGCAATTTAATCGACAAGGAGAATCAAGTCATGGAACAGGAAATTAAAAATGCGGTTGGCTTGGGCAGTCCTGAACTCGTGATAGAGTCGAAACCAAAACCTGAACCGGAACCAAAACCAACAGTGACGATTTACGATTTTGGGACTTTGTTATCGAAGCATGAACCACCCAAAAAGCAAAGATGAATACAAAGCAATTGATTCTCAAATCTGCCATTGGAGTTTTCGCATTCTTCACTATTTTGAGTGGCTCTCTCCTGGTTTTCGGGCAAAAGAAAACCAATCACTTCAACATCACAATACCTGCAAGCACAGCGAGGCTGGTTTTTTGTTTCAGCATGATGGGAACTGGATTGACCATGTTTATCTGTAGTCGGATTGAAACAGCGCAATTTGAAGAATCACTGAAACCCAGACCTGTTCCCACTCCCTGCCGAGGTTGCAGGTACTTTCACGGGGTTGTCTACAACGGCGTAACACTCAATTGCACTATTCATCCTAGCGGGTGGCAGGGCGATAAATGCCCTGATTGGCAAAGCTTTCGACTATCTAAATAAGTAGGAGCAATAAATAAAATGACATTAACCCTAGATAATCGCTCTCGAAACAAAGAATCGTCCCTGACGCAAGCATTACGACAAATACAACAGCTAAACTCCAAGATTCAAGAGTTGGAGCAGCAGCATCAAGATTACGTGCAGAAGCAACAGAATTTGATTGCTGCGATTGCCGAAATCTGTGTTTCTCCAATGCAGGAAATACAGGCGCTGCGGATTCTGATTTATCGAGGAGAAGCAGCTTGTCGGCAGTACCTACGTTC
>NZ_JABXKI010000364.1 GCF_017115095.1 Nostoc sp. NMS4
CGATAGCGAAGCGTTAGCGACGCAGGAGCGTCGCGTCATTACGAATTACGAATTAGTATGAGAGCTACTTATTCAGATAATTTAACTACGCTAAAAACCAGTAATATGCAATCAGTAACGATCAGCAATCGATTTATACTAGTGATAGTTGCCTTTAGTGTGAGTTTTGGTCTTAGCCTTGTCCCAAGCTGGGATTTTAATAAAGCCTTTCTCACAGGTGTAATTACTGCCGTTACTATCCATACAACAGCATTATTCATAGACAAGCGGCGCAGAAATTATGAAATGTATGTTTTAGGTTCTCTCCGCAAGCGAATTAAAGATATGGAGGGATTAAAGGCTCGCGTGGTCAGAGAAATAAATAAAATTGAAGAACATCATAATTTATTATATGCTGAATCACAACAGCTACAAAATCAAGTCATAGAAAGCCGTGGACAAAGAGATAGTCTACATCGAGAATTAAGAACATTTGCCGGACAAAAGAAGCAATTAGAAACTGAAATTAGTAATCTGCAAACTGAAATTAACAATTTGCAGAATAATCAAACTGAATTGAACAATGCGTTTTCTATCCTCACAGCAGAGAAGCGGCGTTTAGAGTCAAATTGTAATGTATCTCGTGCTGAAATCACCCAGTTGCAAAGTCAAATTTCTGAGCTACAACGCGAGAAACAAGAAGTTGAAAGTAATTTAACTCTTTTAGGTAGACTCAAACCACAATTAGAAGAAAAATTATATGAGTTGCGAATTGCAATTCAAGAGCTAGAAGTTGAGACAACCCAAAATAATCAATTGCTTGTAGCAACGAAAACCGAAAGAGAAAATATCCAAGCTATTCTTGATTCTTCACAAACCAAACTAGCAGAACACAAAGCCGAATTACAGCAATTACAAGGTCAAGTTTCATTATTGCAAGAAGAACGAGATTCATTACAAAATCAAGTATGGGAATTACTACAACAAGTAGAAACATTCAATCCAGAATCTTTGTCTGATAATTCCCCAGAAGATGATATTGAATTTTTTCCTTTTTCGGAAATAATTGAATCTTCAGATGTCATTGACATTTCGGAAGTTGAGACATCAGAAAACATACCGGAAGAATGGACTAATTTTCTCGAAAATATCCCAGGATATGAGTTACAAGTATTAAAAGCTATAGTTGAACAAGATAATCCCAATAGTGCTATTAAAAAAATTGCCGAAGCAAATATCACTATGCCAAATTTATTAATCGATTCTATAAATGAACGGGCAAATGATACTATTGGTGAATTAATAATTAATTCTGATTCGGAAAGTCCAAAAGTTTATCAGGAACACATAACAGATGTCAAAAAAATGATTGCAATGTATGAAGGTCTTATGGCTAGACACGCTTCGTCAAATTAAATTTTTATTGCCGTCATCAGATTAGTAGTAAGGTAAATATGTACCATACTTACTACCTGCTTCTGCGTTTAAAATAAAGTAAAGTGTAATACATGGCAAAACTGAAAATCTCGAAGAAAATCTCCACTGCTTTAATCAATTCCCTTGGTGCGGGGGTAGTACCAAGAGTGGGAGTTGAATATATCGCAGTAGGTCGAGAAAAAGAACTAAAAAGCCTATTACAAAATCTCGATGATATTGCAGAAGGTGTTGCAGCATTTCGCTTTATAATTGGTAACTACGGTTCTGGGAAAAGTTTTATACTGCAACTAATTCGTAACCGCGCAATGGAGCAAGGTTTTGTCGTAGCTGATGCTGATTTATCCCCCGAACGCCGATTAGCTGGGAGCAACAATGAAGGTGTGGCGACTTATCGAGAATTAATGAGCCACCTAGCTACAAAAACTCGTCCTGATGGTGGTGCTTTAGTCTCGATTTTAGAAGGATGGATTAATAAAATTCAACAAGAAGTGGTTAAAGAAACTGAAATGCGTCCGAATGACGATGGTTTTGATGACCAAGTTGAATCGAAAATTAGAGAAGTAGTTCAGTATATTGAAGATTTAGTTCACGGTTTTGATTTCGGTAGCGTGATTATCGCTTATTGGCGTGGCTACCGAATGGATGATGATAATTTAAAAAATGCGGCAATGCGCTGGTTGCGGGGAGAATTTACTACTAAGGTTGAGGCAAAAGCAGCTTTAGGAGTGCGCGTTATTATTGATGATGATAGCTGGTATGATTATATAAAACTGTTTGCGAAATTTGTCGCTGAAATTGGTTATAAAGGACTGTTAATCTTAGTTGATGAAGCTGTACATTTATATCAAATATCTACTACAGTCACGCGGGAAAAGAATTATAATCGACTCCTCGCAATGTTTAACGATACGATGCAGTGCAAAGCAGAACATCTTGGTATTGTTGTTGGTGGAACAACTAAGTTTTTAGAAGACCCCAAACGAGGGCTTTTTGCAGACCAAGCTTGGCAAAGACGCACAAAAGAAAGCCGTTTTGTTGCCCAAGCTAATGTTCAGGAACATTTAGGGCCAGTGATTCGGCTAAATCCGTTGAGTGAAGCAGAAATATTGACGCTTTTGCAACGTTTAGCTGAGATTCATGCACTCAATTTTGGGTATGAACAGACTTTGACAAATCGTGAGTTGAAGGAGTTTGTGCAAGAAATTATTAATCGCTTGGGTGCAGAAGCATTACTTACACCAGGAGAAATTGTGCGAGATTTTATGAGTGTGCTGAATATTCTTCACCAAAATCCAGGAATTGCATTTGGTGAATTAATTCATGGCTCTAAATTTAAGCCTACTGCTATGGGTAATGATGCAGAAGTGGATGAGGATGGTGCAGCCGAATTTAGTTTGTGATTTACTCTCTAGTAATTGGTAAGCCTAGCCAATCGCTGAGTTCATGAGCAAGCCAGTCAAGTTCTGGAGGAGTAGCAGGAAAAAAATAAAATTCACCACTTAAAATATCATACTTTTTTATTCCTGCCCAGATTGTAAAGCAAGGTTGATTATATGTATCCTTACTGCGTTCTAGACGTAGAATATCTTGTCTCAAGCTTGGAGATGGATGAAACCGTT
This sequence comes from Nostoc sp. NMS4, assembly GCF_017115095.1. GTDB lineage: Bacteria > Cyanobacteriota > Cyanobacteriia > Cyanobacteriales > Nostocaceae > Nostoc. The sequence goes on from NZ_JABXKI010000364.1 coordinate 3,036, forward strand.
TAATTCCAAACAATTCATAAATTATGGCAATTTTCTGCTGATTAATACAAAGCTTTTTTTTACCAAATACACCTATTAAAATATAAATAAATAATAAAATTATAAGGGATAAAAATAATATTAAAGATGCCAAAGATGCCAAGTTAATAATATTCCCCTCAGCAAAAATTGGCAATACAGGGATAAATAAAATAATTGGTATAAATAGAATTAAATTCATAATAGTTCTTTGGCTAAGGAAACCTCTAGGTAGGATGATAATTTCTAAAAAGTTAGCATTCTTAGTCAAGACAATTTTACTGTCAGGAGGTTTTTGAGGGGAGAAATTACTTTGTATCGTGGGAATCTGAGATGTGTTTCCTAGTTTGTTTAAGGCTTGCAAAGCATCTTCAGCAGAAGTCAAACGTTTACTCGCAATCGGTTCTGTCATTCTCCTCAACCAACTGCTGAAAGTAGGATTAATATTGGCTACTTGTTCAAATTCAAGCCGCAAGTCTGTTTGTGGTAAGTCTGCTGGATCCTGACCTGTTACCAAATAAATTAAAGTGGCTCCCAAACTGTAAAGGTCAGAAGCAGGAATAGCTCTACCATTAAATTGTTCTGGTGGTACATAGCCGTAAGTTCCCATTACTATAATTGTGCTACTTCTTCTGGCGATGGTTTGCACTGAACCAAAATCTACTAAGTACACTTCACCTACACTATTACCAGAGCGATTTGTTAATAGAATATTGCTTGGCTTGATGTCACGATGAATGACGGGCGGTTGACGGCCATGCAAATATTTGAGAATTTCTAGAATGGCTTTTGCTAGTTCCTTAACTTCTTCTTCACTGAAACTACGCCCAGCTTTGAGTTGTGCTTCTAGAGATTGGGCTGGGATATAACTTTGTACGAGTGCAAATCCTCTGCTGTTGGGTGAATCTAGCTCAAAGTAGTCAAGGTAGCCGGGAATGGCTGGGTGGGAAAGTGCTTTGAGTGTTTCAGCTTCCCGCTCAAATAATTTGAGGTCGTTCCATTCAAATTCATTACCAAAGGACAGTATTTTGACTACTACTAATTCTAGAGTTTGTAAGTCACGAGTTAGCAGCGATCGCCGTCCGGCTTTTTTGCCGAGTTCCTGTTGGACTTGATACCGTTCCAACAGGATTTCTTGGTTAGAATCTGGCAATTCTTGACTTGTCATTTGCTCGTGACTCCAAAGCTTTGTCGCTTTTATAGCTTTCCTGTTTGTTACTGCCCCACTGTAAGATTACTTAAGTTAACAACAAGTATCAGGGAAAAATAGTTAAATGGATAAACTAGCATTTTATCGTCAGTGTATTCAACAACTATTGACTGAATACGGCGATGTTAGACCGATAAACGATGAAATTGAGACGCAAATAATTTTTGATACAGAACACGACCATTATCAAATTGTTGATTTGGGATGGGATAAACACCACCGCATTTATAATTGCGTGATGCATTTGGATATTAAGAACTATAAAATTTGGATTCAACGTAACCAGACTGATAAGTTGATTGCTGATGAATTAGTAGTGATGGGTGTAATAAAAGAAGATATTGTATTGGGTTTGCAGCCTGTCTATGCTAGAGAGTACACAGGGTATGGTGTGGGGTAGGGCTAACCAAGTTTAATCATATCCGACCACGGGGCGATGCCTACGGCGAGCTAACTCTGGCGACTCATATCGTTATCTGTGTGATGCCATTTAAAATACTAATGAGTAGACCTCTAACAAAAGTCGAAATCTCTCATCAAATTCATTTGTTTTCAGGATTGGTTAAAATAGCTTTTGGTTGATTAGCATTAAATAGAGAAGCAGACAACAGAATAATCGGTTTGTTTGTTTGGTTTTCTCCATAATGAACTATTCCGACAGATTCAACTAAAGAATCTCCAACTGTAAGCTGTATAGTTTTTCCTTTTTGAAGAATCAATTTTGTGCCGTTAGCTTTTGTTACTTTAGCTTCTCCTTCTACAACAGTAAAAGTTAAAGTTCCCGCCTCTACTCGTCCAATCTGCATTCCCGGATGAGTATGAGTAGGGAGTTTTCTTCTTGGTGCGATGGTATAGCGTACAAG
>NZ_JABXKI010000040.1 GCF_017115095.1 Nostoc sp. NMS4
TTCTGCGTTCATATAAGTTACATTTTGTCAAAACAAATTAGATGCGTTTCCCCTGGTTTTGACATCGGCTTATTCTTATAGAAAATTGGTATTAGCAAAGCGTTCTGCTAAAGGTGGTACCATTACTAGCGGATTGCTTAATCCACTAAACACATAAACATTGTCTAATCCTGGAACAGCACCAATTATAGGAAATTGATTCCCACTAAATGCCACTAAGCAATGATGCCAAGTTCCTGGTAAATTCTTCAAAGTTGGTAACACTTCCCCGACACTTTCTCGCAACCATTTTTCACTTGCTTGTGAATTTACCTTGGCATGAGGATCTGTGAGAATACGACTAATTTGACCCAAGCGTAAAGTGCCATCTTGAAATTGAATTGCGCCAGCATCTAAAATCGCTGTTACTGGTTCATTACCTGGCTGCTCCCAAACTTCATCGACTTGAGCAGATTGGGCTTCTAATTGAAATCGTTGCACATTTGCTGGCATAACTAAGGTGCTTAACTTGACATCAACTGGTGCAGTTTCAATTATTTCTGCGTGGGTAAAATATATTTTAGTGGAAATACCAGATGCCTTTAATAGTTGGCGGCTAAGTCCACCTGCACAAATGACAACATTTGTACTGTGGTAAGTTGCAGTAGTGGTTTTTACACCACTTTCTAATATTTGCAATACTTGGGTAATTTGTACTTCACCCCCACCACGCAAAAAAGCTTGAATGTAAGCTTGTGCTGTTTTTTGTGGATGAATATGACCGTGTTTAACAGTTAAAGCACCAGATATCGCCTGTTGATTTAGGAGTGGTTCCAGTTCAATCGCTGCTTGTGGGCTAAGTAAATGTGGTACATCGGCACAATTATTATAGGATGCAGCGATCGCTTCTGGGTCACTAGAAACTGGAATAGTCAGTAATAAATCTAATTCCCGAAACTCGATATCAGCGTCTAACTCAAGAGATAGGATACGATAGCGATCGCTTGCTTCTTCGCACAATTGGCGAGTAAATGCTGTAGTACCCGACCAATACGCAAGCCCACCATAACTATAACGAGTTGCATTCTGTGGTATTTCATATTCTTCCACCAGAAGTACGTTAAAGCCTACTTTTCCTAATTCATAAGCAAGTGCAGCACCCGTAATCCCACCACCAACTACAATCCAGTCGTAAGTTTTCATCTTAAATTTCCACTCAGCAACAACCATCTAATATGTCAGGGCAAACGCATCATGTCAACAGAAAGAGCTTATTGTCAATAAGCTGAAAAATAGTCGCATTAATAGCTACTTATTGACATAGATTTAGCGATCGCTTTGAAGCTTGGAAAATAAATCAAACGCGAAATGCTGATTTTTTCGTTGGTTCTTAACGTTGGTTGTGATTAAGAGTAATTTAGATGCGTTTGCCCTGTGTGCAGAAGCAACAGAATCTGATTGCAGCCATCGCTGAAATCTGTGTTTCTCCAATGCAGGAAGTACAGGCGCTGCGGATTCTCATATATCGGGGAGAAGCAGCTTGTCGGCAGTACTTGCGTTCGGTGTTGGTGAAGCGAAAAAAGGTTTTTTGAAGTACCAAAAAACAGCCCCTATCTCATATATAAAGATAGAGGCTGTAATACTATAATCAAGTAGTTTTAACCAAGTGCAGTGGCAATGGCTCTGCCGAGGTGATTCAATGTTCTCTCCCGTGAGAAATCGGCTGCTGCTCGTGCTGATTCAGCCAAAATAGTATCGGTGTTGGGGGTCAATTTTAACGCACCCCCCAAGTAACCCAATGCTTTGACATAATAATCAGATAAATTAGTCGAAGCAAGTCGCTTGACGGTTTGATGATCGCCACTGTTAAAAGCAGCCAGAGCTTTACTATGTAGTTCAGTTTCGGGAGTTCCCAAAACTTGAAGGATAGCATCAACAGCTACTTTTACTTTTTCTAAAGTAAGTTCGGTATTTATAGGTGTTGTGACCATTTAAAGTTCTCCTTTTAACCAATCATCGTTCGTTTCTGCGTCCACTTGAGAGGCATACAGTGAATCCCAGTTGCGGCACAGCTGCTCGTGAATTATTTTGGAAATAAATTTAGTTGCGCTGGAGCCATCAAAATGAATTGCCGTCCTCAGTAACAGGTAATTCTGCCGTGTGAGCGGAAAGTAATTACTTTGTTTTTCAATTACATCATCTGGTAAAACTATATGCGCCAAAGGATCTTTAGGGATTTCATGCTCTAATATCGGGCTAGTGTAAGGTGGTAAACCTCTAAATCCCTGCTCTAGAACTATATTTGCCCAAAGGGAAGGGGCAATTTCCCTTTTTTGTAAATCCAATATTGCCAATTGAGTGTAGTAAGTCCGATTTCGCCCTAACCACCCTCTGGTGTATTGCATAATCAGCATTTGCCGGGAGTCTCCTGATGCATTGCTGAAAGCTTCTAGCTTTTCGTCGTTATCAGGAGTGATGTAGTAACGAGAAACTGAAAATTGATATGCCATAAGCCATGAGGCAAATTTAATTCAATCTGCTCTAAGTTTATATCAATATCGAGGAGTTATGATAACATTTTTGAATAAGCTTCAAGCGATCGCCCCCGGCCAAGGTAAGCGATCGCCGTTTCCGCTCCTTGTGACGCTAATCCCATAGGAGGGTACTTAAACATGGTACGAACATTAGAAGACAAGTTCAATCGTAAGAGTGAACTTTTTTTGTTGTCGGAAGACGAATATCAACCGAAAAATAAACTGGAAGAAATTGCAGTTAAAGCAGTTAAGTTAGCAGGGTTACACACCCGGCTTGGGGACTATGAATTTGTCTCGACAGCAGTTAGATTACTTGAGCCATTCATTGCTGCATGGTATCACCGCGCCGAACTGTCGCCGCCATCAACCGCGACAATTTGCAAATGGTTTTATAGTGAGCCACCAAAGTGGGCGATCGCTTTATTGGTGAATGAACAGCAAAAAATTTTTGAACAAGTTTCGCGGAATCTTCAAATTTAGATAAAACAGAAAACTCTACGAAATCCGAAAAAGCCCTTGAAGATTGCGAGTGGCTTTTTTATTGTAGAAAAGTCAGGTCAATCACAGTTAATTCACTATCAATTAATAGAGAATATGACATCAAAATCATACGGAATTGACACGGGTATTGACTATGTTTTTTACACTATTGACTACCTATTGACTATTTATTGATGAACCAAGCATGGAGAGAACAACTTTTTAGCCGAAAGACTACTAATTCCGGGTTGAATCCTTTGGTTTTACCGATGACTAATGCCAAAATGTTGCGAGTTTTGGATATTTGCTATCGGACATGGGAGCGTTGGACAGAAGTGGCTGAAACAATCCCTCAGTATAAATTATCACGAATCCAAATGCAGAAGATGGCACAGGAAAAAAGGTTAAGAGCGCCATTGATTCGTCCATATCAAGTATGGGTACTAGGCAGGATTGGCGAAGTGTTTGGAGATTTAGATCAAGGCACAAACAAGGTTGAAATAGCAAAGTCGATTGTGGAAGCCAATAAGTCGGAGTACACCATTAAAGAATTTGAAGCTGAACAAATCAGATTTACACAACCATTGACAGGAGAATTACAAAATGTCTGAAACAATAGATAAATTTAGCCGTCAAGATTTGTTTGAATTACTGGGTGAAAAATACGCTCCTGTAAAAATCATTGCTGGTTTACAGGAGTTGGCTAAGTCCGACCCAGATATTAACCAAGATGTAGAAGATGACGCAAAAGAATTTAGTATTGACATTTGCGATCGCTTGGAAAAGTTGTTCAGTTTAGCGCAAGCAACCCTCGACAAATCGAAGCTGTTAGGAGGTAGCGGCAATTTAGCGAATATACAGACGGGAGCTATGGACATGGCCACTGAACAATTACAACTTGTTGGAGTCAGCCGGGAAACGTTTAAAGCATTCTTGGACATTGTGGCAGGTAAGACTGTTGCCCAAGCGCTGGCAGTTCATGAGTTTGAGCAAGAATTGTTCGATGAAATCACGAGTGAACTTGATGCTCGTTCATTACAGCGACGGACAGAGCAAGGTTTTGATGAAATAGCGTTTATTTATCAGTTGGCCAAAAATCCCGAAATCAGGCAACAAATTACCCAAGAATACGGGTTAAAGACTGGGGATGAGGTAAAACAACTAGTTCAAACCCTCACAACTGCTGCAACTGTTGGTTTTGACCCGGAAGCATTCTTACAAGAACTAGGAGTACCAACACCTGAAAAAAAGTCTACACAACCTGCGACAATTCAGGATTTGAAAAATTTGACACGCTCTTTGTTGAGCGAGAAATTCCAATCTCCAGCTTAAAATGGCGCAAGTTCTTCAAGGAGAATCTTTTCGGATTCTCAGTCATTTTTTTTCTAGTTTGCATTGGGCTATCTGTTTACACCCGTATTATCAATGCACCGCCACCCCAGACAACACAAAGTATCGACGGGCAACAACCGTAAAATATTTCGGGTGAGTGTTTGATGAAATATCAGAAGCAAGCGATGTTGGGATTATTGGGCATGGGGTTAATAGCAAGTCCTTGGTTATCGCAACTGCCAGCCCAATTCAAAACTTACAACAGTGGCATTACGATTCGAGAGTCTGAAGAACTAGAACGCATTAAAGCCGAGCAAAGGGCAGCGACCGCCGACAAAATTAACTCTCTTGGAGTTACGCCCTCATTCAGTAAGTTACGAATCAGGAACTATCTAGACTCAAAAAAACATAATCCTAGACCTGATACTACAGGTTATTTAGAAGATGAAACAGTTTTTGTGTATGACTCAACGGGTTTTTGTATTGGGCGAATTGAACAGAGGCAATGGCGGCGGAAGTATAGATTCAAAAATGCTTGTAAGAATTCACCACTATACCAAGATTCTCATGATTGATTTATGAAATATCTCACTCCAAACAAATCTAATTCACAACCAAACTCAGAACCATCACCACAAAGAGAGCCGAAAAAAGGAGGGAGTGACTACTTAGAATTATTAGCTCGGTGTATTGTGGCATTAATCTCACTGCCAGTCATCTTTATTAGACCTATCCTTAATATAAGCTTTGTGGGATAATCAAAAAATAATTAAGCAATA
>NZ_JABXKI010000350.1 GCF_017115095.1 Nostoc sp. NMS4
TAACTCTATTACACCGGACCTCTCTCTTCATCCTCTTATTTTGGCTAAGGTATTGCTTGACCAGACTTTTTAATGTTCCTGCCGCCTGCATTGCTAATAGCAAAGCATCAAATTCGCTAGAAGTCTCAAACAACTGCAATGCATTTGTTCCGTCTTTTTCCAATCGCGTAGCCGTTAGAGCAACTTTTCTGGCTGCATGTGCCTTTTTTAATTCCTCCACAGAAGTTTTACGGGCATTAACTGCCTCTCGTCGTTGTTGAATTGCTTGCTTTGCCTGTACTTCAGCTTGACTAGCGTTTGCGCTAGCTGCTGCCATTTTGTTTTGGGCTAATTTCAGGTTTTCCTGTGCCTGATTCATTTTGTTATTTGCAACATTCAGTTTTGAAGTTGCGTTACTCAGATTCCGTTTTGCCTGTGCCGCCTGTTCTGATATCCTTTGATTGTCGCGTGATATTTTTTTATTGTCTGCCGATATCCGTTGATTATCTTGCTTGGTTTCTGCGGTTTCTCTGTTCGCCTGAATTAACTCGATTTGGGCATTATCCGTTTTTTCCTTTGCTGTTCCGGCTTGCCCCAATTCATATTGAGCAAATATTAATGACGCAACTGCCCCCAGCCCAGTCAGTCCTAAGACTAAATAACCAATACGAATTCGTTGATTAGCTTTGTAGTTCGCCTCTGCTAATACCTGCTTTGCCTGTTCCTCCGCCTCCAGCCTTTTTTGCACATCACGCTTTTCTAATTCTTGGCTAGCAGCTAAAAACCGATAGTCTAAGTCACTCAAACTTTTACCGACTGCCCATTCTTGAGCATCTTGCAAAGTCTGTCCCCGCAACAAGCGCGACTCATCTTGACGTTTAGACTCAACCCAGGCATTAAATGTATCTGAGTAGGGGCGCAAGTTTGCTAAAATCTTGTCGCACCATTCTTGTTTAAACACCTCTGCGTAAATCCGGTTATAAATTCGCAGCTTCCCATCCCGCTTCACCACCAAACCCGTCAGCCGCAGTTCTGTTTGTTCAGCACTATCATCAGTTGCTATCTCTCGCTGCTGCAAAATCTGCTGATACAACCCCAACAATCGCCCAGTCCTCTGTTCGCCACTCTGCAAAATTCTGTCACGAATCGTCTTCAAATGCTCCGGCTCATCTTGAGTTTCCCAATTCTCAATAATCCCCTGGCGTACCAACTCTTCCACCCAGTCTTTATCCTCTAGTCCCCAATTCCTAGTCTCCAGTCCCCCTTGCACCAGCAATTTACAAACTTTTTGTGTCAAAAATGGCTGTCCTCCCGTCCAGTCCAGCACCACCCGCATCAACTCTTGAGAATCACCCACTTCTGCTAATCCCTGTGCCAAGGGTTGCGCCTCTGAGAGTTGAAAGCCAGTTAAATCAATTGCCCGCCCAATATTAAAAGGTGTCCGGCGTTTATCTTGAATCAAATCTGAGGGTGTAGATACGCCAATCAAAGCAAAGGTGAGGCGATTATATTCAGGATGGTCTGCTCGTCGGTTGTAGCAATCGCGGATAACTGCAAAGAAGTCATCTAAGTTAAATAAAAGACTCAGAACGCTGTCAATTTCATCAATAAAAATAACAATCTTTTCAGGAATTCTTTGAAGTAAAACCGTTTCCATAAACTTGCTCAAACGCTGTACTGGTGAAAGCAAAGCGTTATCATTCCACCAAGTATCTAAATCAAAAGTAGTATAAATATTCAAACTTCCCACCAGACTATCAATCACCCCGGCATACCACTGTTCTGGGGTAATATCTGCCGTCCCAATCGCTGTAAAATCAACAACAGCACAAGCAAATCCCTCTGTTTGCAACTGCTGCATTACCTGCACCCGCAAGCTAGATTTCCCCATCTGCCGAGAATTGAGTACATAACAAAAATCCCCAGCTTTCAAGTATTCATAGAGGTCACGGTCAGCTTGCCGTCTAACATAAGTTGGTGCATTTTTAGGTAGACTACCCCCGACTTGATATTGATACTGGGTCATAAACAATTCAAAATTCAAAATTCAAAATTATGAAGTCCAAGCTAGTTTGGTTTTGGTATGGTGCGTTAGCTAATGGCATAACACACCCTAAAAGATTACGAATTACGAATTAAATGAGCTAGGTGTTTTAACACTTTCAAGACAATATATATGTCATCACGACTATCTAAAGCAAACAAATCAGATAGAGCGTATTGTGGAGTTTCAGTTTTTAGCAGTTTGATAAATCTAAATTCATTACCATTGGTGACAAACCCAAAAACAGGTTTTGCCGAAGTTGCATCTGCCAACATATAAGCCAATGCTTGTGGAATTGCTGGCACTAAGGAGTAATCTGCTCGTTTCGCCTCAATTACGAGAACCCAAAATGGAGGATGGAATACCAAGATGTCAATACGTCCTCTGATAATGATGCCTTCGTCTTCAGAAGAAATTCTGACCTCTTGTTCTGAGGCGATGTAGAAAGGCGGTTGATAAAAACCTGCTAGACGCAATAGTGGAGATAGCACTACCATTTTGACTACAGGTTCTAAAATAGGATATTTCGATAGATGCAAATATTCTGTCTTGACTTCGTTAAGAGATTGCTTTTCTAAATCACTCAACTCAGGTAAATCTTGCTGCCACTCTGAAAAAAAAAGTTCGTCGTCTGCAAGGTGTAGACCAAATTCATCGATGAGTTGGGCTAGGGTGATATCTTTTCCTTGAATAAGTTGAACCATTGTTGAGCCTTTTCGTTAAATGGTAATTGCAGATGAAAGTATTTCGGTCTTCCTAATGTACTTTTTTAATTTTTAATTCCCAAGCGATGCCCAAAATATTGCCTATACAAATCACACAAAGGCACTACTTCATTACCTTGAAACTTAACTAACCCCAGACTGCGGAGTTTAAAGGCTTCAGTTGTGCCTACATCCACGGGGCGATTTGCCATCATCGCTTGTTTGACGGCAGCTAACAGTTCTGCATCCTCTTGCAAATTCAGCCAATGGCGGCGTAAATGGTCACTGTAAGGGCCTTCCTCGGTTGCCGCGATTTTTTGCAGATTTTCCAGGGTCATCCGACCACGGGCAATTTCATAAAGCGCTACCCGCACTAAATATGGATGACCACCCACGAGTATCATTAATTCTTCAATTTGTAACTCAGACCAATTGAGTTGGTGACGCTCTACTAAGTCTTGGACTTGTGTTTGATTTAAATCTGGCAAATCAATGGGTAAGCCAACATTAAAAGGTGACTGATTTATATTGAGTGGGATATAAACTTCCTTGGAATGCACAATTACCAACCGGAGATTTTTCCAAACTGTCTCATTCTTTGACCGCTCATGCCAAGCTCGTAGCAATCCGAAAAAATCAGCCGCAATTATCGGATGCTTGAAGACTTCATCGACTTCATCCAAACCCAAAACTACGGGCTTATTAATGGCGGGTAATAAATACCGTTGAAAGTAATTTGTACATTTATTCTTGCTACCTAAAATACCCTTCCAATACTCATCTAACTTATCGGCTAGATTTAGTTCGTAAGTAATGGTGGCACAGAACCACTGCAAAAACTGGTCTAAATTACCGAGAAATTCTGCATCGGCTGACTGGAAATTTACAGGTGCTATCTGATAGTCATGTTGACTAGCATGATGGAGAACCCGTGACATGAGGGAAGTTTTGCCCATCTGCCGGGGGGCTTTGATGCGAATTAACGCCCCTGGTTGCAGAACTGCTTCATAACAGTCTACCTCAATTGGCGATCGCTCCACATAAAAGGCAGAGTTTAAAGATACCTGCCCTTCAGGATTTTCTAAGGAGACTGCTGTTTTTATCTCGCTATCTGGAATCGTTTCGTTTGCAGAGATAGCATCTTGGGGATTGTTCCGGCTTTTCAGCACTGGGGTGGAAGATTCTGGAATACTTTCTAAATCAATAGCGCTACAGCCAAACTCATAAGCATCCTCATAAGACCTATCAGCACCGAGCGCATCATAAAAGCCTACCGCAAATTTAATTGCGGCTCTGTCCCCAATTGCCCGATTCATCCCAACCACACAATTAATGTGTTGGTAAATGGCCTCAGCTTGCACCTCGCTGTAACAGGCATTTAATAATACACACTCAATTTTGTTTTTAAATAACTTAAATAACCTGGCCAGTGACTCTGTACTCACCAGCTGCATTTCCCCGATATTATTTTCAAAGGCTAAACCTTGATTTCCTCCCCCATGTCCAGAAAAATGGATAATATGAGGATTGCCATCTAAAAGCGCACGCCGCAAATCGTCAGGACGTACCGCCCATTTAGTAATCAGTTCAAACTTCTCTCTGCTGCGAGAGCGTTGTAACCCTTCCTGAATTTCCCTTACTTCCTCATCCAAGCGGAGTTTATCTGTCATTGTGGGATTAGCTGACACAATCAGGATTTTTTTCACAGCGCTATCAACTATTGAATGCAAGCTTTTGACTTAGATGTAGTTTACTACAGCAGATAGCTGGACTATTACTGATAACGCATTACCGTTAACGAGTATTTGAACTGGATTCATCCACCTTTGAACTCCGTTAACGAGTATTTGAACTACAATAGTGCGTCTAAGCGTGTAGTCTATTTACAGCATTTTGCATCTAAATGAAGTACATCCTTACCCCCCTTAATCCCCCCTTGTAAAGGCTACCGTGTACACACAAGTCGAATTACCCCCCTCAATCCCCCCGATGTATTGGGGGGAAGCCGGAAATCTAGTTCCCTCCCCAATGCATCGGGGAGGGTTAGGGTGGGGTAAAACCCTGGTTAATCAGCTATTTCAGACTTGTGTATACACCCTAGCCTTTCTAAGGGGAGGGTTAGGGTGGGGTAAAACCTTCGTTAATCAGCTATTTCAGACTTGTGTGTACACTGTAGCTTGTAAAGGGGGAAACCGGAAATCCAGTTCCCTCCCCTTTCTAAGGCTACGGTGTACACATAAGTCAAATTACCCCCCTCAATCCCCCCTTGCAAAGCAGGGTGGTTTCATACAAACAGAGAAAAATGACAATACTTATGGGAGGCGATCG
>NZ_JABXKI010000429.1 GCF_017115095.1 Nostoc sp. NMS4
TAATTCGTAATTCGTAATGACGCGACGCTCCTGCGTCGCTAACGCTTCGCTATCGCGGACTCGCTACCGCTACGCTAACGTAATTCGTAATTAAAAAACACATAGATAAATATTTACTGCTAGGTGTTGGATGTATTGTTATTTTCATGAAAAAGTCTTAAATCTGCTTTTAAAAAATCAACAAACTGCCGTGCTGTACGTCCAGAACGACCATTATGGCGAGTTGCCCATTGTAATGCTTGAAATTCCAAATCTTCTTGGGTAATATTAATTTCAGCTTGGGCGGCTAAATGTTGTACAATTTTTAAATAAGTTTTTTGATTAGCTGGTTCAAAGGTCAAGGTTAAACCAAAGCGATCGCTAAACGAAAGCTTCTCCTGCATCGTATCCCAAGCATGGATTTCCTCGTTATCCTTGGGAGTCGGTCTATCCACAAAAAACTCCCGAATCAGGTGGCGGCGATTAGAGGTAGCGTACACTGCTACATTTTGAGGCCTCGCCGTTAAATTACCTTCTAAAACTACCTTGAGAGCTTTAAAGGCATCATCATCTTCTTCAAATGAAAGGTCATCGACAAAGATAATAAATTTTTGTGACACACCCCGTAAATGTTCCACAATTTTTGGTAAGTCTTTTAAATCAGATTTTGCCACTTCCAATAAGCGGAGGCTGCGATTGCTAAATTCATTCAACAAAGATTTTACTAAAGAAGATTTGCCAGAACCGCGACTACCGTAAAGTAATACATGCAGTGCCATCTCTCCTGATAATAAAAACTCTGTATTTTTCAGCAAAGCATCTTTTTGAGATTCGTAACCGACAAGGGCACTCAGTTTAACGGGGTCAGAATACCTGATACCGATAAACTGCCCAGATTGCCAGCGTAAAGCGCGATATTCGGCAAATAAACCAGAGCCACATTGCTGATAATAAGCTGCTAACTCTTCTACAGCATCACCCCAATTATCTAACTCTTGTAGATATGTAGTGAACTTTGTCTCTACTCCTGCCAATTCTTGCTCTTTATACCACACTACTGGTGAAATCGGCATATAAGCTACATCTTGTACCCACTCGCTCAAAAAAGCGCTGCTACACTCATAGAGACTTTGCAATATTTGTAAATCATGCTGAACTGCTGCTACTAAAGCTGGGGACAAATCTTCAAATTCTCGGACTCCCGCCAGCTTTGTAAAAGGATTCTCAGAGAAGAGAATTTGAATAATTAAATAGTCTTCCCAGTTTTGATTTCTAGCAGCTAAAGCGTGGAAGTAACTGCCGTAGGCTTGGAGACAACCCCGTGCATCGGTGTTAGTGTAACGTATAGCTTGCAACAGTTCCAGAAATGCCATCCCGACTTCGCCTTGCAGAACAGATTGGTAAAGTAAAAGTGAGGCTGCTTGGCGCTGGAGATATTGAACCTTTGTATATAAGGAAGTACTTGCCATTGGTATCGCTTGATTATCCATCAATCAACTGTGTGGTATAGCTAAATAGCTATGGTAAATTGTCTGCTGACCCTGGCAGTAAAGTCAAAGTCTACATAGGTTTTAACAATGAATTTAAGTATAGTTGCTGCTTTTGCCTACGGCATATTAGCGATTGTTGGTGGGGTTATTGGTTACATTCAAGCTACAAGTAGAGTTTCACTCCTAAGTGGTAGTATTAGCGGTTTATTACTAATACTTGCCGCTTACTTTCAACTCCAAGGACAAACCTGGGGTGCGATTTTAGCAGTCTTAGTTACTGCTGTTTTAGTAGTTTTCTTTGCATTTCGACTGGCAAAAACACGTAAGTTTATGCCGGCGGGATTAATGACGATTTTGGGTGTGCTGGCATTGGCGGTGATGCTGAATCAATTTGTGGCTTTAAGGTAGCATTAGTTTCTAAGCAATAACCGCCCTCCTGTTTTTTTGGTATCGCATAACTTTCCCTGCTTTGAATTATATTAGTACATTTATATTACTGTGACTTGTTACGCACTTGAAAACAACTACAGCAATTGCCAGTTGCAGTAAAGTGCAGTTGTATAAGATGCGCTCATGTAGACTTTGTTTGCGATCGCCTATAGTCATCTACAATTTGTAGGTGACGAAAATAACGTGATAACAATATTTCCAGACATCAACTATGAAAATTAAAGAAAAAAATAATTACTAATTGCCTAAAAAGTCCGGTTTTTTTGGCTTTGTGATGATAAATAAAAGTAATACCATTAAATGTCATGCTTCGTACTGCGAAGGATTACTGAAATTCTTCGCCGCTTTCAGGATGACTACTGAACATCAAACAACTCTGCCGCCAATCAGTTTTTTTTGCTGGGGATGCTTCTTTGCCACAACAAAAGGAGATGGAGCCACATCAAAAGGCTCTACTACAAAACTTACTCTAGATGTGTCTAAGTAACTATGCTGATAAAGTGTAAAGATGTCACAGTATATTGCAGCAAATTTTAAAGGAATTGCAAAGGACTTGGTGCCATTTTGGCAAGTTTTTCTCCCAAATATGGGATATTAGTAGATTGTACAAATCTTTATTGTTATTTACATTTCCCTTCTTGCATTAGTCCTATCTACTGAGAACTCTTAAGACCAAGCAAATTTGACACAAATAAGTTTAAGTAATTTAACGAAGTAGGAAATAATACATGGTATTATCACTGTCTTCTCATAATGTTAGCCAGTATCTGCAAGACGCGGGTCTGTGTAGCTCAGAAGATTGCACATCAGACAAATCTGAGTTGCCAAGAAGCAGTCAGAAAAATTTCAATTTACTAGTGAATTTAGCAGATAATCGCCAACTGCTCCTGAAACAAGAACGTAACGTTAAAAAAAATGACGGCGCGCCTCATGAATTGTTTCAGGAGTGGCTGTTTCACCAGTTGCTACAACAGTTTCCAGTTCTAGGTAATACTTCAGCAATCGCGCCATTGGTAGTGCATTTTGACGAAGAAAATTCGATTCTTGTCCGTAGCTACTTGAATCAATATCTAGAGCTTGCGAAATTTTACCACAACAATGAGATTTTTCCACAAGAAATTGCCTCTGCCATCGGCACAACTTTGGCGGGACTCCATCGCGCCACCTACAACCGCCGAGAATATCGGGATTTTATGGCAACTGCTCCCGAAGGAGAGTTTCGCTATGGGTTTTACAATCCGGCGCAAGGGGTAGGGTCAATTGGGCCAGAGATTTTTGGGAATGTTCCCACGGATGCACTAAAGTTCTATGTTCTCTATCAACAATACGAGAGTTTGTCATCTGCGATCGCAGATTTGGCATATAGCTGGAATCCTTGCTGCTTAACTCACAACGACCTGAAATTGAACAACATTTTAGTTCATTCCCGGTGGGAACAACTAGACAATTCTCTAATCCGACTAATTGACTGGGAAGCTTGTTCTTGGGGAGACCCAGCCTTTGATTTAGGAACTTTACTGGCAAGCTATTTAGAAATTTGGCTCAAGAGTCTGGTAGTAGACCCCACCATTGAGTTACAAGAATCTCTACATTTGGCGTTAACACCATTAGAGATTTTACAACCTTCACTTATTGCCATAATTAGGGCTTATGTGAATGCTTTTCCGATGATTTTAGAATACCAGCGTGACTTTATTTTGCGCGTTATTCAATTTGCAGGGCTGGCACTAATTCATCAAATTCAAGATATGATTACGTGCCGGAAACACTTTAATAATACTCAACTTTGTATGCTCCAAGTAGCTAAAAGTTTACTTACAATGCCAGAGCAAGGTATACTGACCATCTTCGGGATATCAGAATCAGAAATTCTGAATCCTGTGGGAAAAATCCATAAATTTCCTCAGCCTGTAAAGGAGCAGCAGTTACTTCGTATTTATTACGAAAAAACTCAGCTACGTGGTTGTTAATACCCTCACTGGTAACACAGAATTTAATTCTGGATTCTGAATTCTGACTCCTGAATTCTCTTTTTTAAAGTTTGATTTCTGAATAGATTAATGCTAAATCCCTCTATCAATCAATCGCTAAATTCTCTATTTGATATTGCTCAGAATATCCAAATTGAGTCTAACTTTTGTATTTACCATCCCAATTATCAACCATTTGCCCTGCCCACTAAAATAGCCGATAGATTTCAGCAAAATTCTGTAGATTTACAACAGAAGTATCTGACTCTCCTGCTACGAAATTTTCTCTATGGAATCTATTACAATGGCTCTCTCCAAAGTACTTTGGCAGTCAATAGTGATAATACTAATCGCCCGCAAAAGCATAATTTAGCAGATAATTCTATTTTGGAAATTGACTGGGACTTTTACGAACAACTGCACGCCAGTAATCACGGCATAGGTTACTTTGACCCTCGATGGCAGGTGTTGCGAAAAGAACCTGATGGGACTATGGCGGTGACTAAAGGCGGTTTAACACTTTATGTTGAGCCAGACTGCCATCTAAAATCCAGTCAGAAATCTACCAAAGTGGGTGATATGGTAGCAATCTGGATGCCCAAAAATCGACTGCAAAACGGCTGTTACTTAGCGGTTAGCAATGTTGGACAGGGACGGCAAAGTAACCCAGATGCTGATTTAGGAGCAGGGCGAATCTACTTTAACTTTACGGCATCTGGTGCGATCGCTCTCATGGAAAGCTTGACACTGCAACTAAATGCAGCCTCGATTCCTTTTAGTTTTCAGGTTCTCCACAACCCCTCTGCATACGGGCGCTATGATTCAGGGCTGCTTTACTTTGAACTCCCCGACTATCCAGCAATCCGCACAATCCTTCAGACTGTTTATATCGAAAATCAATCCCATTTCCAGCCCGAAATTCCTTTGTTTACCAAATTTTTAGCACCAGGGTTAGGTTTAGCCGAAGAACCAACCGAAAAATTTGCAGCACAAGAAAGTTTTGGGATGAACCGTTGCCAAATCGTCGCTAATGCTTTATTAGAAGCTTGGCAAAAAGGTAAAAATGCAATGGAGGAACGGATGAGGGTT
>NZ_JABXKI010000271.1 GCF_017115095.1 Nostoc sp. NMS4
ACAAACATGTGGTGAAATGGTATCACTCCTTGCACTAACTAAGAATATCTCTTTTCCAAGAATACCGGGGATCTAGAGAGTGACAGTTTATGAACTGAACACTAGTTAAAAACGACTCACCATGAATAGTAATTAAAAAGACTAAGCACGATTGTAGCAATTTTTTAAGTATAGTATAAAAACTTATCATTATTTAGCGTCGGCGTAATCCGTAGCAGGTATCGTCTACTACTAAATGCATTATCATAATGTGCAGCAATTAGTAGCACAAGTATCTCAAGTTCTGCGGCAAATTGATTGCTATTGAGTAAGCCAGGGAAGCCTTGGATATTGGCATCAAAGCGATTTTGACTCAAAGAAAGTGATGATTTCTCCATTGATGGAGGTATCCTTGTAGAGAATGGCAACCTCAAAAAAATCCTTCGACCTAAGCAGATTGAAAAGTTTAGTTGAGTATCTTATATCTCTTAACAAACGGTGACATCCAAATCTTCCGCATAGTGTAAGCGGTTACTTCCTTCATGGAAGCAAAACACAGCTTTTTCACCGACAATTCCCACGATATTCAAAACGATTTTGCGTGTTTTTATAAAAATAATCGAGTCGGATTATGGGTAAGATTTAAGGATTTATCGTAATCTATGCCTCATCTAGATAGACATTTCACCCTTGGCTAAAATAGCCACTCCCTTACGAGCAGACACCTTAACCTGGTATCTAGGTGTGTGGTAAGATTGCCTGGAACAGAGGTTTTATTTGAGTTTGAGTCTGGTATAAATTGCAAAGGTCAAGCTGATCGATCGCTAACTCCCACGATACTTTTCCTATGAATTTGGAAAATATACAACAAGGCTGGTGACGAACTGAGGGGAATTTGTAGACGAATATCTAGAATTTACTATCAGACTTAACCAACTTTCCACAATTTTGACTTTTATTTGACTTTTAGGATAGACACATGAACGATAAGCTGATGCTGATGATTCCAGGCCCTACACCGGTGCCAGAAGCTGCTTTACTGGCATTAGCCAAGCATCCCATTGGACACCGTACTACTGAATTTAGCAATATATTGGCAGAGGTGACAGAAAACCTCAAGTGGCTGCACCAAACTCAAAGTGATGTACTGACGCTGAATGTCAGTGGTACGGGTGCTGTAGAAGCGGGAATAATTAATTTTCTCTCTCCAGGCGATCGCATTTTAGTTGGCTCTAATGGTAAATTTGGTGAACGCTGGGTAGAAGTTGGTCAAGCCTACGGTTTGAATGTAGAAGAAGTTAAGGTGGAATGGGGTAAACCCTTAGACCCCGCAGTATTTGCCGAAAAACTCCAAGCAGATACCCAAAAGCAAATCAAAGCCGTAATCATTACCCACAGCGAAACCTCGACCGGTGTGTTGAATGACCTAGAAACCATCAACCGCCACGTCAAAGAACACGGTGAAGCTTTAATTATCGTTGATGCCGTCACTAGCTTGGGTGCATTCAATCTACCTGTGGATGCTTGGGGTTTGGATATCGTCGCCTCCGGTTCCCAAAAAGGTTATATGATTCCGCCAGGATTGGGTTTTGTTTCTGTCAGTCCCAAAGCTTGGGAAGCTTACAAAACTGCGAAGCTACCGAAATATTATTTGGACTTAGGCAAATATCGCAAAGCCACAGCCAAAAATACCACTCCATTTACTCCACCTGTGAACTTGATTGTAGCGTTACACACCACGTTACGAATCATGAAAGAAGAAGGCTTAGAATCAATATTTGCTCGACATGAACGGCTGAAAAATGCTACTCGCGCCGCCATTAAAGGGTTAAATTTACCCCTACTTGCAGCAGATAGTTCCGCTAGTCCGGCGATTACGGCGGTAGCACCACAGGGAATTGAACCGGATAAAATTCGGTCATTGATGAAAAAACGCTTTGATATTGCTTTAGCTGGTGGTCAGGACCATTTGAGTAATAAAATTTTCCGTATTGGTCACTTGGGTTTTGTCAGCGATCGCGATATCCTCAGCTGTATAGCATCCTTAGAAGTTACCCTCACAGAACTTGGCTACGAAGATTTCACCCCTGGTTCTGGTATAGCAGCAGCAGTTAAAGTGTTTAGTCACTCCTGAGTAATAAATCAAAAGAGCGAGTTGATAATTTAACTCGCTCTTTTAATTTGTATAAAAATGAGTAGAAAACGTCAGAGTCAAGAGAGCTATATATCAACCTTTGCATAAGGTAGAGTTGATGTGACATATATCAATTCTCCTAAATGACACCAAGTTGTCCTGGATAGTATTTTTTGTTTTGAAGACAGTCGCAAAGAGTCTTTCAGCAACTTACTATCATACTAAATTGGCATAACATAGTATTGTTTGAGATTTTGGTGACAGGTATTTGGCACAAAATTTTAATCCCAAGTCTAAGTTGCGCTGAAAGCTTACCTTTAGTGCAACCTCAAATCCAAGATTGGTATAAACTATGCCGTCTCCAGCCAATCATAAATTTGTTCTAATTGCTCTAGAGTAACTAACCCATATTGCCAAAGAATCATCGCCAAAGGGCCAGGGTCTTGCTCCCGATGCCGAAGCGCCACTGCTAGTGATGCTGTGGAAATTGCCAAATCTTCTTGCAAAAAATGAATCAGTCGAGAATATTTTGATGGTGACATTTGTATCTCACCTCCTTGTGCAGAATGTATTGTCATATATCAGTTCACCATTACTCGGTAGACAGTAGCCAGTATTTCATCTGTCACTGTGCCATTTTCGGCCATACACCCCAGCACAGTTTTCTTGGTTTGCCTTCAACAGAGACTTCTCGTAGAAGGCCTAAGAAATAAAAATTTTCGTACAAATCATCTGCTCGATTATCAAGCAGTATTTTTACTTAATTAAATTGGCTTCATCTTATTTACCTTTGTGCTTTATTTAATTACACAGGTAGTAACAAAGATTCCATAGCCTATATACTCTCTTATTGGCGACTATTTACACTTACGCCCAAGGGAATATTTTTGCGACCAAACCTGAAGACTATGATTTCAGGTTGGAGACAGTAGAATTTTACATTATTACCACAGTTTTCAAATAGTAGCGTTACAAGTGACTGTTTTACCACATAAAGTGACATTTTTTACAGAAACAACATATATTTCGACCGTATAGGTTCTCAATAGAGTAAATACCTAAGTACTTTATCCCTGCAAAGCACCGAAGCCTCAAAACTCAATTTTGACCAATTTTGACAATATCACCGACTTTCAAGTTCAATTCGGCAGCTCTTCCAGAGCGAAGTTCAATCACCTTATCGATTGGTGTATTGGGGCCATAGGTAGGACAAGGCTCAGTTGTACAAGGAGGTGCAGCAACCTGAATATATTTAACTACACCTTTATGTAGAAATACCATGTCCAGGGATACAGGTACATTCTTCATCCAGAAACTGACTGGTTGTGCTGAAGGGAATCCAAACAGCATCCCCCGGTCATCTGGTAAAGCTGGTCGATACATCAACCCCATCGCTTGCTGTTGTGGTGTCTGTGCTACCTCTAATTGAATTGTTGTACCATTAGGCACAATAGCTGTAGCAGAAATTGGTAGTTTTTGACCTAAACTCTCTGCTGCTGGAGTTTCAGAACCAGAGGTTTGGCTAGGAGATTTAGCTGTTGTTGGCACAGAACAACCCATCAAAAAAATACTCAGCACTATTGAGAGCAAACTTAGCCGACGAGTCATATAGCTTTTCGATTTTGTAATTTAGACTTCAATTTTACAGTGTTGTAGGCAGAAAAACCCCTTGGGTGGAGGCAGCAGCACGCAAAGAAAGCATTCCCAGTGGCCTGTCAAACCCATTTTGACGGTTGGAGAGACGCGATAAATCGCCGTCTCTACAGAAAATCTATTCGTCAATTATTTCTTGACAGACTAGTAGTCTGCAACTAGGAACGAGATAAGCAAACTCCCGCTACAGTATACTAGGATTCTCTTAAAACGTACCCGACACCTCGCACTGTTTGAATGAGGCGCTTTTGACCTTCATCTTCGATTTTTAAGCGTAAGTAACGAATGTACACTTCAATTACATTTGACTCACCCAGAAAGTCGTAACCCCAAACATTTTCGAGAATTTGTTCGCGGGTTAACACTTCACGGGGATGTTCCATTAAGAATTTTAATAGTTCAAATTCTTTCATTGTCAAGTCAATTGGTCGTCCGTTGTGTATTGCACGGCGAGTTGCTATGTCTAAAATTAAATCCCCAAAGCGTAATTGCTCCGTGGTATCCACATCGGGTTTTAAGTACAGACGAATCAACTTCAAAAAATCTTCTGAGCGGTAAGGCTTGAGGATGTAGTCATCTGCTCCAGCTTCTAGGCAAGCTACCCGATCGTCAACTGTATCCCTTGCCATTAAAATTAATACAGGCGATCGCATACCAGTGCTTCTCAAATTTTTGCACAATGAGAGTCCTGATTCTCCTGCTAGCATCCGGTCTAAAACAATTAAAGCAGGTTGGCGATCGCGACAGTGTTGTAAACCACTCGTCGCATCATGAGCCAAAATTGATTCATAACCGGCTTCTTGCAAATCGCAAGAAAGCTGATTTGCAAGGCTATCATCGGTTTCAATCACCAAAACACACGGACTTTGAGCAACTGTCATAACAATTTTGGATATTGGATTTGGGATTGTAAAGGTATTCTAGAGAAAATCTTTACATCAGTTATAAAGTGCAATTACGAGTTTTTAGTGATGGAGCAATCTGATTTGACACGCTGCTCAGGAATGTTTTAGCACGTTCAGGTTTAAACTATCGAATTCTGCTATGCAATCTTAATAACTAGGGGTCTGTCAAATCCATTTTGACGGTTGGAGAGACGCGATAAATCGCCGTCTCTACAGAAAATTTATTCGTCAATTATTTCTTGACAGACTACTAGTACAGCACGGCGGAAATAAGCAACCCGTTTTAAATGTCTAAAACCCTTACGT
>NZ_JABXKI010000173.1 GCF_017115095.1 Nostoc sp. NMS4
TCATAGATATTACTTTCTCTAACGATGTTTCCTGTTTACCGATTTCCGCTTCAGCAGCGATCGGCTTGTAAACCTCTCCATCTGGCATTATCGCACCAGTTAGGTCAGCATCTTTAAAGGTTGCTCCATAGATATTTGCCCCAGTTAAGTCAACCCTTCTCAAATTTGCTCCATCTAAATTTGCCTTGGTTAAATTTGCCCACCGCAAATTAACTTTTTCTAAATTCGCTCCTTGGAGAAATGCTTGTGTAAGGTTCGTACTTTGAAGAGATGCTGCTGTAAAATCTATACCAGTCAAATTCATGCCTGACAGATCAACTTCATGTAGATTCGCTCTATGAAATATACTTCCTTGGAGTTTGGCACTTTGCAATATTGCCTCAGTTAAGTTTGCCAGAGTAAAGTTCGATCCAATTAAGTACGCCTGACCGAAATCTGTCTTAGTTAGATTAGCTTTACTGAGATTAGCTTCAGCTAAGGAAGCCGCAGTGAGGTCTGCATTACTAAGATTTGCTCCACTTAAATTTGCTGTATCTAAGTTTGCATAAATTAATTTTGCACTACTTAGGTTTACACCTGTCAGGTTTGCCTGTTCTAAGTTTGCATAATTCAAATTTGCGCTACTTAGATTTGACCAACTTAAGTTAACACCATTAAGGTCTGTCCAAGCCAAAATTGCTGAAGAAGCATTTACCGAGTTCAATTTTGTATCTGCTAGAGACGCTTTAGTAAGATTTGTACTATTAAGCTTTGCTTGGGTTAAATTTGCTCCACTTAAATCAACCCCAGCCAAATTTGCACCGTATAGGTCTATTTCACTGAGGTCTGCACCTTTGAGATTTTCTTCACTCAAATTTTCTGAATGAAATTTCCGTTGTCCTTCGGCGTATTTCTCCAACAGCGTTTCAGCATCCATAATGCACCATTAAATACCACTGACACAGTATAATCACAAAAACTTTGTGTCACAGATATTCCTCTCCGCGCCCTCTGTGCCTCTCCAGTTCGTTCCTCTTACCCCAATCTCGAACGCATCCCATAATGCCATGTCAACCGAAAAAAATGATCATACTTCCAATCATCAAACGAAACCGGAAATACAGGAAGCAACACCAATTATTAGAGGCTCTAAAGCAGAAGACTTACTAAAATTTGCCGGAACCTGGCAAGGGGATGACTTTCAGGAGTGCTTGCAGCTTGTTTACCAAACCCGTTCCCCGGCTGAATTTTAGTCAGGGAATTCCAGATATTCCTCTCCCCTCCTCTCTCCGCGCCCTCTGCGCCTCTGCGGTTCGTTCCTCTTACCCCAACATCGGACGTATCCCATAATGCCGATATCGCCAATAATCGCGCAGAATGCGATCGTGGTCAAAACATAAATTACCAGGTACTTTCCAATACTCAAAAATGCCTACACCCTTAGCATCATCACCAGCCACAGGTTCCCCCGTAGCTGTCGCCAAAAACACAATACTAATCGTATGCTGACGCGGATCGCGATCGGGGTCAGAATATACCAATAATTGTTCAACCAACTCCACCTGTAAACCCGTCTCTTCCTCAGCCTCTCGCCGCGCCGCCACTTCCACCGCTTCCCCATAATCTACAAAACCACCAGGAATAGCCCAACCTAAAGGTAGATTATGTCTTTCAATTAACACTATAGGCCGATGAGGTCGATCTACTAGTTCAATGATGATATCAACTGTCGGTGTAGGATTTCGGTAAGTCATATTTATGAGTCATTGGTCATTGGTCATTAGTCATTGGTCATTGGTTATTTACAAAGGACAAATGACAAACGATAAACAAAATGAGTTTACTTGATTTCCCCTGTAAATCCTGTTCCGTGATAAATTCGATGCGATCGCATCTTGTCTCCATCAGATAATTGCTCCCTCTCATAACTCAGGTTACTTATGCCTTTTCCTAGATCCAGTGGCATTTTGCTGCATCCTACCTCCTTTCCCAGTCGATTTGGCATTGGAGATTTAGGCCTAGAAGCCTATCGCTTCATTGATTTTCTTAAAGAGAGCCATCAACAATATTGGCAAGTTTTACCACTAGGCCCCACTGGATACGGCAATTCTCCGTATATGTGCTACTCAGCAATGGCAGGAAATCCTCTGCTAATTAGCCCAGAAAAACTCTTAGAAGAAGGTTTACTCTCTGAAGAAGACTTTGCTAATTTACCAGGATTTCCGGTAGAAAAGGTAGATTTCCAGCAGGTCGTGCCAATTAAGATTGGGCTACTCAAAAAAGCCTGTGAAAACTTTAGAACCAATGCTACGCCCATCCAGCAGAAAGAGTTTGCAGGTTTTTGCGACAGTAAAGCCTATTGGCTAGATAATTACGCCTTATTTATGGCGCTCAAAGATGCTAACGACAATGCAAACTGGCACGCATGGAAACCAGAATTTGTCAAGCGCGATCCCCAAGCATTAGAGCAAGCCCAGCATCGGCTCAAGGTCGAGATTTATTATTACAAATTCGTCCAATTTGAGTTTTTCCGCCAGTGGTCAGACCTGAAAGCCTACGCCAATATGCGCGGCATTGACATTATTGGCGATATCCCCATCTACGTAGCTCATGATAGCGCCGACGTGTGGGCGCATCCCGACATATTTTGCTTAGATAAAGAGACAGGAGCAGCTGCTCAAATGGCAGGAGTTCCACCAGATTATTTTAGCGCCACCGGTCAATTGTGGGGAAACCCGGTTTATAACTGGCAGGAATTGCAAAAACAAGATTTTAAATGGTGGGTACAGCGCTTTGAAGCAATGCTGGATTATGTAGATATAATTCGCATTGACCACTTTCGGGGCTTTGAGGCTTATTGGTCAGTACCCCAAGGTGAAGAAACTGCGATGAATGGTAAATGGGTGGAAGCGCCTGGAGATGCTTTTTTTGCAGCGATTAGGGAGAAATTGGGCAAGCTACCCGTATTGGCGGAAGATTTGGGAGTAATTACCCCAGAAGTAGAAGCACTGCGAGACAAGTATGAATTTCCTGGAATGAAAGTTTTGCAGTTTGCCTTTGGTTCCGATCCCGGTAATCCATTTTTACCATTCAATTACCCGCGAAATGCTGTAGTTTATACTGGCACTCATGATAATGACACAACTGTAGGCTGGTTCAATTCAGCTAATGACAACGAAAAGCAAAACCTGTTGCTTTATTTAGGTTCTATTAGTCCTGAAGGCGTTCATTGGGATTTAATTCGTCTAGCTTTGAGTTCCATAGCCAACCAAGCGATTATTCCTTTACAAGATATCTTGGGATTAGGAAACGAAGCGCGGATGAATTTTCCGAGTGTTGCTGAGGGGAACTGGGAATGGCGCTATCAAGCAGCAGCTTTGACAGACGAATTACGCGATCGCTTAAAAGTTCTTACCAGACTCAATGGACGCGCCCCGGAAGCTCAGTGAGGAGTGAATGATATCATGTTCGGATAAGTAGTTGTCATTGCGATCGCTCTGCTCGCAATGACATTTTATAAGTAATCAGCCGAACATGGTCAGCCGCAGTGCGATCGCAATCCCTAGTACTTCGCGCAGTTGTGGCTTTAACAAAATCTCACATTTAGTATCGATCAAAAAATATTGCTCCAGGGTTGACGTTTCCGTGTTTCGCGCAGTCTGTAGCAGCTTCCGCCTTCCCTGTAAGAGCTTCCGCCTTGACGTTTCGGTGTTTTGCGCAGTCTGTAGCAGCTTCCGCCTTCCCTGTAAGAGCTTCCGCCTTGACGTTTCGGTGTTTTGCGCAGTCTGTAGCAGCTTCCGCCTTCCCTGTAAGAGCTTCCGCCTTGACGTTTCAGTGTTTCGCGCAGTCTGTAGCAGCTTCCGTCTTCCCTGTAAGAGCTTCCGCCTTGACGTTTCAGTGTTTCGCGCACTCTGTAGCAACTTCCGCGTTCCCTGTAAGAGCTTCCGCTTTAACTTTACTAAATCCTGACTGAGAAAAAAGTGCAAGCGAGATTCTCTCTACAGATTTCTAACACATCCAAATCTTTCTTGAAGAAAGAATTTAGAAGTCAGAATTCAGGAGTCATGATATGAATAGGGCATGGGGCATGGGACAAGGGGAATTACCATGCCCAATACCCTTCAGGAGTGCTGAGTACTGAGTGCTGAGTGCTGAGTGGGAAATCTCACTTATTTACTCAGAACGGGCTAAACCTTAGCTATCCGCTAACGGAACTCGGAACTACTATGCCCCATGCCCCATGCCCCATGCCCATATTTCAAAACTTAGGCTTGGCAGCAATCCTAACTTCTTCCTCTTTCCCTGGTTCTCCCATTTCCTTAGCTTTCTCTTGATTGACGCTCACCAACACACCACCAGCATTATCAGTTTTCACTGTCAGCTGCTCTTGGGCTTTCCAAACTCGGTGAGTTCCCTCTGGCAAAATACCCTCAAACTCGGTTTTGCCATCGGCTACTATACGAATCCAAGACGAGGCTTTCAAAGTTACACCAACCTGTACAACCTGTCCCTTTTGGACACCGCTCAGGGTATCGCTGACAGGTTGTACCTGCGTTGACTCTTTTAGTTGGGCTAATTCTGGTTTAACAACAGACTTTTGTTTTGGATATGACTGGCTTGGGCTATTACCTGCTTGTAGTAATGCGTTATTTAATAACTGAGATAACCCATTTACAGAGCATATTATTAGGAATATGTAAAGAAAGTAAAGATGAATCGGACGTAGTTGAGCCAGGGGTGAAGTATTCCCCATACTTAGGGGGTTCACTTGTGCAGAAGCGATCGGAAAAGTGCCAGAAAATTCTACTCCATTCAAGCCGAGTGCATCGGCGAATTGCCTGATTAAACCCTGAATATAGACTGGTTCTGGTAGATCGTTAACATTACCTTCTTCGATCGCCTGTAATAATCGTCTGGGAATCCTGGTTAATGCAACCACTTGATCTAGGGATAGACCCTGTTCTTGACGCAATG
>NZ_JABXKI010000316.1 GCF_017115095.1 Nostoc sp. NMS4
ATAGGCATGAAATTTAAATTATTTTAACTTTTACCATAAAAGTAGCGCAAGAGCCAAACTTTAATTGTAAGGATTTAAAACAACTAGATACACTTTGGGTAAATAACTCTAAGGGGTATTTTGGTTATAGTGTCCAGAAAAAAATATATTTGGCTAGTGGCAATTCTCTCGATTTTGATTGGGAGAAGGTAGAATGGAAAAATAGGAACTTGTGGTATAATGATTTTAAAGATTTTACAAAAAGTGTGGGATGGAGACGAAAGGATGGGGAGTGGAAAAGATATGAGGAATTACCCATGAACCTATCGATGAGAGGAGAACTCCCGTCGTATATAGGGGTACAGGGTTTTTGGGGGTTTGGGGGTGGTGATGGTGGTATGACCGTAACTCCTTTCTTGTTGCAGAGACTTGTAAATTGTAGCAGATAAGGTTTTCAGAGGATTGTAAAGATTTATTCCTGGGATATTTTCCTGGCAATAATAAGACTTTTGGAGATTCGATACCTGGCACTACAGGCTGCAAACAAAAAAACAAACAACACAAAAAGAATTGGCGTATTAACAGTCGTTAATATTGCCAAAAAGTAGCAAATTACTCTAAAAAAGACATTTTTAGTGATAAATAGAGACACTGCTCCTATCTTCATCTCAAATCATTGACTGTGATTTCTAAAAATCATCGCTGCAACTTGCGGATTATAACAATTAGCAAAAATAAATTTCTCAGCCACATCAACAATTAATTTCTGGATTACTTACTTCCCAACTATCCCAAGGCAATCGCATCTGTCCTGGTGATGCTTTTTTGCCTTTGCCTTTAATTACTTTAGGCAAAAATTGATTACCCCAAAAATAGCGTTTTTCTGTTTTCGCTTTTGGTTTGTACTTTTTACAAAAACCCCGATATTTAGCAGCACATTCATTTAAAGTTTTACCCAACGCCAAAAAAGCCGGATGCCAAGTTGTTAAACCATCATCCCCAAGTCGGTCATAGACTCCATAATTACTAAAATCATAGAAAAAGCCTTCTTGCATTCCTGCCGCTTTCGGATTGGCGTGAATATACCCCCCTTAATCCCCCCTTGGAAAGGCTACCGTGTACACACAAGTCGAATTACCCCCCTCAATCCCCCCTTGCAAAGGGGGGAAGCCGGAAATCTAGTTCCCTCCCCTTTGCAAGGGGAGGGTTAGGGTGGGGTAAAACCTTGGTTCTGAGTAGTGACGCGATCGCTGTATCCTAGTTTTAAGTTGCGCTGTGGCCGTGGCATAAGAATAATTTGTCATCCTCTAATTCTCCCCATAATATCTATGCCCTTTAACAATTTTTTTAATAAAACCCCAAAACCTGAACCCGCAGAGATGACTGGTTTAATCAAAATATCGGGATGTGACAACCCAAAGCGATGCGGGGATGTGATTTTTGTTCATGGGTTAGGTGGTCACTCACGAGCAACTTGGCATCCGCAAGAACTACGCAACGATGATAATTTCTGGTTAACGTGGCTTGCACAAGAAAGACCAGATTTAGGTATTTGGTCTTTTGGCTACAAAGCTGAACCCTTTGAGTGGAGAGGTTCAACAATGCCACTCTTTGATAGAGCTAGTAATTTACAAGAATATTTACAAGTTAATGATATTGGAAAATACCCAATAATTTTTATTGCTCATAGTATGGGTGGATTATTAGTTAAAGAAATGCTGCGTAATGCTCAGACTTTTCAAAAAAAAGCAGTTATTCAACAGACAAAAGGCATTGTATTTCTATCCACTCCTCACACTGGTTCTCATCTCGCTAACTTAGTCGATAAAATTAGTATTTTGGCACGAACCACTGTTAGTGTTAATGAATTAAAATCACATATTCCCCAACTGCGTCAACTTAACGAGTGGTATCGGCAAAATGTTGACTCCTTGGAAATTACTACAAAAGTTTATTTTGAAACAAAGCCTACTCAAGGTTTTTTAGTTGTAGACCCAGATAGCGCTAACCCAGGCATCAAAGATGTCCAACCTACCGCTACAGATGACGACCATCTTTCTATCACTAAGCCAAAATCAACAGATAATTTAGTCTACAAGGGAGTTAGTCAGTTTATTAAGCAACAATTGCTAATTAATCTAGGCATTATTGAACAACCAACACCAAAAGTCAAACAGAATAACTCCTCAGTGATTTATGAAAATCCTGATGGTCAAGTTCCTCTTAACTCCCCCTTTTATATCGAGCGTCCAGAGGTAGAAATTAAATGTTATGAGTCCATCCTGCAACCAGGGGCGTTAATCCGCATCAAAGCGCCGCAAAAGATGGGTAAAACTTCTTTAATGAGCCATATTCTTGACCATAGTAAACAAAAAGGTTATCGCACAGTTTCTCTTAATTTATGGAGTCAAGAAAATCTTACCGATCTCAATAAATTTTTAGAGGAATTTTGTGCAACGCTGAGTTATGAATTAGGGCTAGAAGAACAAATAGATAAATATTGGAAAAAACGATTAAGCAGTCAAGTTAACTGCACTAATTATTTAAAAGACTATTTATTAAAAAATATTAATACTCCCCTAGTATTAGGCTTAGATGATATTGATAAAATTTTTCCTTATCCCGAAATTGCTCAGGAATTTTTTGCTCTACTCCGAGCTTGGCATGAAAACGGTAAAAATGAAGAAATCTGGCAAAAATTGCGTTTAGTAATTGCTCATTCTCAAGAAGTATATGTTTCTCTAAATGTCAATCAATCTCCCTTTAATGTGGGTTTATCTGTGGAGATAGGAGAATTCAACGCCACACAAATAAAAGAATTAGTCCAACGACATCAATTAAATTGGTCAGATACACAAATCGAACAATTAAGGGAAATGATTGATGGTCATCCTTATTTATTAAGGACTGCTCTTTATCAAATTGCCACAGGTAATTTAACTTTAGAACAATTTCTCAAAGTTGCTCCCACTGACGAGGGATTATTTAGAGGTTTTTTACATCCCTATCTTTCACTGCTAGAAGAAGATAAATTGTTAAAAGCAGCGATGAAAAAAGTGATTGAGAGTGATATTCCTGTGAAGTTAGACTCTGCACAAAGTTTTAAATTACGCAGTCTGGGCTTAATTGAATTTAAAGAAAATAAAGTTCAATGCCTTTGTAATTTATATCGCCTTTATTTTCGAGAACGCCTATCTGAATGATTATCTGATATTTTACTAAAGATTAGTCTTAACAAAGCTTTTACCAAATCTTAAAGTTAACCTGAGACATTTAGTTAACTAGTCTCAATAAAATCCTAGTAGTATCAGGTATTTACTTATACATTGTTTCTAAAATGAAGATTAAGTTAAAGACAACAACAATGAAGAGATTTACTAAAAAAAGTTTTGCAAGTTCAGCGATCGCTACTTTTGTTACTATAATTGCTTCAGCCAATATAGCCACCCTACCTGCTGCTGCTGCAACTTTAGCATCTGATATTACATCTGTTGGCTTTGGTTCTTTAGTTGATCAACCAGACATCACAGTAAATGATGTAACTTATCTTAATAAATCATTGGCAGTTACAAGGGTAACTGCCAATTCAACAAACTGGATTTTCGGCAACTTCGCTCAACCAGTTGTTACTTTACGACGTGGCGGTTATGCTCCAGCAGATAGCTTTGGTAACTACAACAATAGACAGTTAATTTTAAGTGAAGGAATTGCCGGACTACCATTAACAACAATCAAAACCAGTCAGCCAACGACAAGCCAAGCAGTTCTTAGCCAAAACAATATCCTGCAAGGTGCGGAAAATATTTTTGTCAATGCTGGAAATACAGGTGCAATTCAAGAACTTCAAACTGATATTGAACGGGCTGATTTTGTCTTTAATTCAGGTATTTCTACCTCTAAAAATCTTGCTACAACTATTTTTGATAGAGGTCTATTTGCTGCCCATGATAGTTTTCAAATTGCGCCGATTCTAAGTATTGATTCGGCTGGAAATCCAACTAGCTATGGTTCCTTAACTTCTATTGCTACTGGTTGGGGAAGTACTAACTTACGACCAGGTGGTAGCCCAGATAATAATCTACCTTACTCAGAATTGACTAACAGCACTGGTGAGTTTAGGGTAGTTAACTTAGTTAATCAACAAGTTGGTGGAATTCTCCTACCTCTATCTTCATTTTCAAACACACCAACCACGATTTATGGTTATTCACTATTTGCTCCTGACGTGAATGATAACGGCAATTCTTCTAATTTATTAGACTGGACAAATAGCAGCTTTTTTCCACAGAATACGCCTAATGCAGTTGGTGGTCTTGATTTACTTTCAGGAAGCGGTCGCATAGCTCAAGCTGTACCTGAACCATCAGCAATTCTGAGTATTTTAATGTCCGGTTGTGTTCTTGCTGGATTCAAGCGAAAGTACAAAGCCTCTGCAAAAAATTTGCTTAAATCAAACAAGTAGGAACAAAAAGATCCCCGACTTCTTCAAGAAGTCGGGGATCTGGTTTTCTCGTGGTAAGCAAATCGAATTACGAATTACGAATTACGAATTAAACTTCTGCTGGTTGATACTCTTGTTGTCTTTCCACAAACGACTGAACACGGGTGCGGTAGTTTCTCACAGTATCATCTACCCATTCGCGATCGTTGCTATTTGCATACAAATGCACCAATGGTTCGCTGGCATCTGGTAAAACTAACAACCAACTGTCATCATAAGGTTGACAAATTTTCACTCCATCAATAAGTTCTAGATTTTGGGCTGGGTGAGTTTCCACTAAGTAACGCATCAAAGCACCCTTAGCTGTCCACGGGCAGCGGATTGTATAAGTTTTGTGAATGACACGGGGTAATTCCGATCGCGCCGCAGCCAGCGATCGCTCCTGTATAGTCAACATCTCAATTATCTTCGCAATGCAGAACATGGAATCAAATCCCGGATGCAGTTGCGGGAAAATAAAACCAG
>NZ_JABXKI010000038.1 GCF_017115095.1 Nostoc sp. NMS4
GTCTGGTCGCATTAAAGATGGCGATACTGCGATCGTTGATGTCGATGAAAATGGCATTGTGCAAGTTAGTTCTCAACAGCGTCGGGAATTGTTACCCCAAGGTGTTGAGTAAAATTTAGAGTTTGGGATTTAAGTCTCAAATAAAAAATTAGAAAACGGTAGAAGCTTTTAGCCTCTACCGTTTTTTTGTTGTCAAATAGCAATCATCTAAAGTAAACACAGAAAGTTTTCATGTTATTATTACTTGCTTTATAAATGAAAGACAAAAAAGCTATTTAATAACTAATATAGTATTTCCGAGCCTCAAATCTATATGCAGAAAGACTTTGACATCGTATTGCTTAGTGTATTGATATATCCTAGCGTGGCAAAACTAGCTAGAGCAAAAACTTAAACGTAGTAAATTCGTTATTATTGAAAATTTTGGTTTACCTATTTACGCCTAATCAGTAATGGCGAGGAAATTTATCTGGAACTTAATAACCCAGATACAAATCGACCTTTCTGTGCTGCTGCTATGGTAAGTAACATTGGCTCTGAAGTTACGATTTTAAAGGAAGAGAAATACTTTAGTGGACATAAAGAGGCAGACGATTACTATCATTTTGGCTTTAACTGGGTAGCTGGCTCTAAGTAAAATGTCACTCTACGATCGCCTGAATCTAACTAAGACAAATCGTAAGCTGCAAGTTCCGATTTGGGAACGGATTAACCTTGATAGACCTTCAAAACCTCGCTGTCAAGGTTGCCGTTCTCATATCCAAACTAATTGGCGAGTGTGTCCATATTGTGGATGGTTGATTGTTGCAAAAAACAGCGAAGTTCGCCATTGTGTTTGGGTCAATATTTCAAACATGATTATCGATACTGAAGATAATAGCACCATGCTAGAAGTTATGGCAGATGCGCTTGCTAAAGTCTTCAGTGCTTTTAGGAGTGTCAATGTGTTTTTGACCTCAGAACCACCCGATGAAAAAGAGTGGAACCAAAACTTTACCCATGTCTATGTGTTTGTTGATCAACAACCAGTTGACTATCTAGGAATTGCCAGTTTCCGTCATAGTAAAGTTACAGACCGTGCTGCTGTTCGTATAGACCAAGTACTTAATGCTTCTTATAGAGCGAGTCTGAATCTGAGTCAATTATCTAACTTGATTGCTAATACTATTACCCACGAAATCGGTCACACTTTGGGATTAGACCACTCCCAACTAACAACAGATGTGATGCACGATGGACTTGATCATGGAATTCACAGTTTGATGCCTCCCTCATTTCATGCTGAACAGATCATCTTGATGAATAACGCCATTCGGAAACATAAATCCTTGCCAGTGCATTGATGAAAGTAGATTAATAAACATCTCACTCTTTTAACAGTGAATAATTGCTATGGTGTTCGACTGCATACTGCCATTTCATAATTCTGTATAGTATTACTGAATACCTATCTGGCGCTGATGTGTAATTTAGCTCTGATATAGCTTTTGATAATTCAATGGATTAAATATGCTTACTAATGAGAAGAGTCAGGGCAACAAGATTCAATTACCATATCAAGGACTAAGTTCGGAAGAGGTTAAGCTGAATCGCCAAAAATATGGTGCCAACGTTCTTACTCCTCCAGAACGCGACCCATTATGGAAATTGTTCTTAGAAAAATTTGAAGATCCAGTAATTCGGATTCTGATGATTGCAGCTGCGATCGCTATTAGTGTCGGAATTTTTGAGGGTGAATATGCTGAAGGTTTAGGGATTGTAGCTGCTATCTTATTAGCGACAACTCTCGCTTTTTTCAACGAATACAAAGCCAGTAAAGAATTTGATATTCTTAATCAAGTTTATGACGAAGTATTTATCAAAGTCATCCGAGATAGCAGCTTTACCACTGTTAAACGCAAAGATTTAGTTTTTGCTGATGTTGTATATGTAGAACAAGGTGAAGAAATCCCAACCGATGGACAAATTTTAGAAGAAATATCTTTAGAAATTGACCAGTTAAAAATCACGGGAGAAGCGGAACCAGTTAAAAAGCTTACTCAGGCTGACGCAGAAAATCAAGGTATTGAAGAAGGAACTTACCCAGCTTACAAGATTTATCGCAGTACGATTGTTGAACAAGGACAAGGTTATTTTGAAGTTACTGCTGTTGGTGACAATACAGAAATTGGGAAATTGGCAACAGCAATTGCCAGCATCGAAAACACAGAAGACACACCGCTTAATCATCAACTAGAAAAACTTAGTAAACTGATTGGTGTAGTTGGTCTTGGCTTTGCTGGTTTCACTTTCATATCTTTGTTGATGCGCGGTTTTGTCACTAAAGAATTAAGTCTGAGTTCTCAACAGTGGTATGTTGTTGGGCTGTCAATTATTAGTGTATTAATAGCACTTAGCCGAGTATGGCTACCTGTAATTTATGATGGTTTTGAGCTAGCTGATAGCAAACTTACAGCACCAAAATGGCTGGAAAATAATAGTTTTTCTAGTTGGCTGAAAACAGTTGGTATAGGATTAGTATTTTTCACTATCGGACTTGCTTTAGGCTATCCTCTAGGACTAATTCCTGGCTCTATAAATAACTGGGTTCCTGGTAGTGTTGCCAAAGCATTACTGCACTACTTTATGGTAGCTGTGACAATTATTGTGGTAGCTGTGCCAGAAGGTTTGGCAATGAGTGTTACCCTGAGCCTTGCCTACAGTATGAAAAAGATGGCGGCTTCCAATAATTTGGTGCGTCGGATGCACGCTTGTGAAACTATTGGTTCAGCTACAGTAATTTGCTCTGATAAAACTGGCACTCTTACCCAAAATCAAATGCGGGTATATGAAGTCAATTTTCCTAGTTTGAATTCTCAACTGTTGCCAGCACTTAAAGATGTGAAAGGGTTAATCGCGGAGGCGATCGCAGTTAATAGTACTGCTGATTTAGAGAAAAAACCTTTGCAGCCTTCTCGTCCTATTGGCAATGCTACAGAAGGAGCTTTACTTTTATGGCTAGATAGCCAGGATACTGATTACATATCTTATCGTGGTAACTTTCAAATAAAATCCCGAATGCCTTTTTGTGGTCAGAAAAAATACATGGGCACAATTGGCATTTCCTCTATAACTGGGAAGGATGTGCTTTATGTGAAAGGAGCGCCAGAGGTAATTTTGGAGCGTTGTTCGCAGATTCTTACACAGCAAGGACTAGAATCACTCAAGAATAAAGCCGCGATCGCATCTGAAATTAAAGGATATCAAAAACGAGGAATGCGGGCACTAGGGTTTGCTTACCATAATATCTCACAGCATTCGAGTGAGACGAACTTGGACGAAATTGCTCACGACATGACTTGGCTGGGGTTTGTGGCAATTTTAGACCCCTTGCGTCCAGAAGTACCTGATGCCATCCAAGCCTGCTTAAACGCAGGAATACAAGTCAAAGTTGTAACAGGCGATAACTCGGAGACGGCTAAGGAAATTGCTCGTCAAATTGGACTTTGGCAAGAAGAAGATGACTTGAATAGCGGTTATTTACATTTGACTGGTCAACAATTTGCCCAACTGAGTGAAGAAGAAGCAAGTCAGGCGGTGCTGCAATTAAAGGTACTTTCCAGAGCGCGGCCACTTGATAAGCTGCGGCTAGTGAAACTATTACAGGAAAATGGTGAGGTGGTAGGTGTCACCGGAGATGGTACAAACGATGCAGCTGCTCTCAAGCAAGCTCAGGTAGGTTTAGCAATGGGAAGTGGTACAGCGATCGCTAAAGAAGCTAGTGATAAGCTAATCGGCATTTAAGTTGCATAAAAGCAGGGCTGAAGCCCTTACTACAAGCGAATCATTCTGGAAAAATGAATGACGATTAGCTTATCATTTTGCTTGACGATTCTTTCCGCAGTATTGTAAATGCAGTTGTCTGGGGGCGATCGCTTTACTTAAATATCCAACGATTTATTCTGTTTCAGTTAACAATCAACGTTGTGGCGTTGGGAATTGCTTTAGTAGGGCCATTTATCGGTGTAGCGCTACCTCTAACTGTCACCCAAATGCTCTGGGTAAACTTAATTATGGATACCTTTGCTGCTTTGGCTTTGGCGACGGAACCCCCTCATCAGAGCGTCATGCAGCACTCTCCTCGTAACCCAGAAGCCTTTATTGTCACCAAAGCAATGGCACAGAATATTTTTACTGTTGGGTTAGCATTTTTGCTTTTTCTGGTTGGTTTCTTACGCTACATCCGTCAGGATGGGGAAATCACTCCTTATGAGCTTTCCGTGTTCTTCGGCGTGTTCGTAATGTTACAGTTTTGGAATTTGTTCAATGCTCGATGCTTGGGGTTAAAGCAGTCTGCCTTCAAAGGTTTGTCTAAGAATAAAGGATTTGTAGCGATCGCTATCACCATTTTTGTCGGACAGATATTGATTATTCAGTTTGGTGGTAGTGTTTTTAGAACAGTACCTTTGTCTCTGGTAGACTGGATAAGTGTAATTGTTGTAACATCGACAGTGCTTTGGATTGGTGAGCTATGGCGCTTCATAATGCGGTTGAAATTAAAAAATCATCTGCGACAATCCTATTAACTACTGCAAAATTTGGCAGACGGTTGATAACCTGATGTCAAAAACAGCACCAATAATTTTAATTCCAAGGGGTTGAGTAAAATTTAGAACTTGGGATTTAAATCTCAAATAAAAAATTAGAAAACGGTAGAGTGTTTATTGCTCTACCGTTTTTTTGTGGGAAAATATCTGAGTTTGCGATCGCTATATTTTGATTTTGCTCGTAATTCTGGAATCTAGCTGTTTTCAGCTTTCATCTGCACTAATACCAAAAAATATTATATATTGGTATTATACAGGAGAAAATTGTATGCAAAAAAATACAAGTGTTACCTTGGGTGAGCATTTTGAAGCGTTTATCGCCAATCAAGTTGACAGCGGTCGTTTTGCCA
>NZ_JABXKI010000367.1 GCF_017115095.1 Nostoc sp. NMS4
GCGGCCAAGTTATTGGCATTGTCACAATAGTTGATTGCAAGTTTTCACAAGTTGCATCTGGCTGGGGAATGGCTGGGCAATACCACTGGAAGCTGGAGAATCCACGCGAGATTACACCGATTCCTTACATTGGGCGGTTGGGAATTTTTGAAGTGCCAGATGAACTGGTCAGGAGTGCGATCGCCTCATGAAATCAGTCCTTTCTCTTTTCTCCGGCATCGGCGGACTTTGCCACCACGGAATATCGGCCGCAGGTCTATCCCACAAATTCCGAGTCCAGCAATTTGTCGAAATCTCCCCTTATTCTCAATCACAATTGCGCCATGAACAACCAGGAATTCCAATCCACGCAGATATTACCAACTACCATTGCCACCAAGGACAATTCGACATTTTGTGCTTCCCCTGTAGCGGCACCAGTAACGCTGGAGATAAAAAAGGACTCAACGACCCCAGGTCTGGACTGTGGCGCGAAATGTTCCGCATCATCAACCAGTGTAAACCAGCAATCGCTCTCATCGAAAACCCAACAGGGCTACTCGCTAGAGGAATGGCAACAGTCCTCGAAGACCTTTCCCAAATCCGGTACGTATGTGAATGGGAAACTATACCCGCGTACTGCCTCGGCTTGCCACATGAAAGAGAAAGAGTCTTTATCATTGCCTACGCCGATGGCTTATTCTACCGTCAACAGCCAACCCCCTGGACAGACCAAATTGGAAATCAGATTACGCAAGTACGGTTCTCTCATGAAGACCGAAGCTTTGAACCCGGTATTCGTGAGGTGGCTTCTGGGATTCCCGTTGGAGTAGCCAAGGCAATCAAGGGCAATTACGATGCCCGTCGCGCTTATGGTTTGAGTTGTTCTCTCCGGCAAGCTGCTGTGGCATGGAAACGAATTGATTACTTGTGGGGTCTAAAGTCCAGTCAGGAGGCATAACCATGATTAACCAAGTCCCGAATCTAGAAACTTGTTGGTATCTTTCACCACCTTGGGGTAAAGAGATTCCCCCGCTCGAAGTTTCCCTGTTGGAGAAAGTCTACGTCACTACCACCAAATCTTTCGGTTACTGTTGCGGTGTAGAGTGGTCAGCTAAAGGCTGGAATTATGAGATTGTCTCTAGCAACGATAATCTAACTGTTTTAGGACGTGAAATCATTGGTACAGGTAACTTACAATTAGTTACCAAAGAAAAGCCTGTGTTTGAACTGGGTGAATTAGTCGAGTTCCGATTTCATGGCGACGGGCCACCAGCAAGGATTGTCCAAGGCATCCAACTGATTTGCGATTCCTGGTTCTACTGCATCGAATGGATGTCCCCAGGAATATCTGAAAATGGTGACGAGCTTTTTACTTTCAGAGATGCGATCGCCCTTGGCGGGACTTCGCCCATCGCACGAGTGACTGACTATGACTTGGAGAGGGTGCGATTATGACGGTGTACACCTCATATTATCGTGGCGAAATCCGAGGCGAGGGCATTTCAATCTCGCTGTACCCTCCTAAAAACTGGAAAGGTAAGCACCTTCCACTGTTCGTGCCAACTCCAGAACTCCTGAAATGGTGTAAGTCATCAGCCCAAGATACTGAAGCTGAAAAGAGAGTACGAGCGTCGGTTGCGAGGGATTCTTCACTCTTCGGCAGCAGTTGATTGAGCTTTGGGTGAATTGGCAACGGCAGAACCCTAGTGATATAAGGCTCTCGCTGTGATGAAAAGCTAGGGGATTTAAATGTAACTAGTAGTTAATATTTGATATTGATTTGGGCAAAATGATCTCAGGCTCTTTTCATGACAGTAGATTTGTCCAATTTATCTAACGATAACTTCCTCACCAACAAATTCATATATATGAGCAACTGTACCAAAACAAAACTTCCACATAACTATCACATTTTCAAGTTACTTTACTTTAGGAATAGACAAATCAATTCACTGTATTGAGATATGCATAGCCTTCTCAATGTTTAAAACTAAAAATTAGTGAATTTGTATGTCTATTGAAGAGTTAAATCAAGAGTTAACTAGATTACGTCAATGCCTTCAGCAACTAAAAACAGATAATGCTGAACTACGCCAGGCAGTTCTAGAATATACTACTCAATTAATGCAACACAAGAGCGAACAGCAAGCTGCACTGCTTGAGCGCCAACGGATAGAAGAACAACTCCAAACTACTCAACAGTTTCTGTATTCTGTGATTCAAACCATGCCTGTAGCAGTTTTTGTCAAAGATGTGGTTGATCTGCGAATTGTCTTATGTAATCAAGCCGCGGAAAAGTTAGCTGGTGTCAGTGCCGATGAAATTTTAGGAAAGAACGACTACGACCTATTCCCCAGAGAAGAGGCCGATTTTTTTACCACGCGAGATCGCGAAGCACTTAATAGCAAAAAATTATTAGAGATTCCTGAAGAAATAATTCGCACAAAAAGCGGCGAAACCCGCATTTTGCAGATTAAAAAAGCTCCGATTCTTGATTCTCAAGGACAGCCTAAATATTTATTAGTGGTTCGATACGACATTACAGAACATAAACAAGCAGAGGCTCAACTCAAACAGCAAGCAATAGAACTAGAGCAAACTCTCAAAAAATTACAAAGTACTCAAGCTCAACTTATCCAAAGTGAGAAAATGTCTTCTCTGGGTCAATTAGTTGCTGGAGTTGCCCATGAAATCAATAATCCAGTAAATTTTATCTCCGGCAATTTAACTTACGCTAACAAATATATCCAACAACTACTGAATCTACTTCATCTTTACCGCATAAACTATCCCAATCCTGCTCTTGAAATTCAAATGACAATTCAAGAGATGGAATTCGATTTTTTAGTAGAAGATTTGCTAAAATTACTCTCTTCAATGGAAATTGGTGCTGAACGCATACAGCAAATTGTAGTTTCTCTTCGTATCTTTTCGCGGCTAGATGAAGCCGAGTTAAAAGCAGTAGATATTCATCAGGGTATTGAAAGTACATTGAGTATTTTAGAGCATCGTTTAAAACCCAGAGCTAATCATGTCGAAATTCAGGTTCTTAAAGATTATGACGATTTACCTTTAGTTGAGTGCTATGCTGGCCAGCTAAATCAAGTATTTATGAATATTTTGTCCAATGCAATCGATGCTTTAGAAGAGGCATTAATTCAAGGGAAACTCTCGCATAACCACCCACAAATTCGGATTTGTACTCAACAACTGAATCCTCAACAAATAGTTATTCGGATCATCGATAATGGCCTTGGTATTCCCGAACAAGTTAAACAAAAGTTATTTGATCCTTTTTTTACTACCAAAGATGTGGGGAAAGGTACTGGTTTAGGTTTATCGATTAGCTATCAGATTATTACCGAGCGGCATGGTGGTTCGTTAGAGTGTGTTTCTTCTCTTGAAGAGGGAGCAGAACTTATTATTACAATTCCAGTTGTACAACCCAAACAGTAATTTTGATTCAAAATGTGTGATTGCAGGTATCTGGAATATAGCGAGGATTTTGGGGATTGGTCGGAACTTGGGGTGCTGGCAGTGCTTTCGGGGTTACAGCAGGAGTTCTATCGGGGGCGGTTGGTGGGGTCTGGCTGAGGCTGGAGTGTCTTGCGGGAGCGACGAAGTTACAAGGCTTTCCTGACTGGTACGAATTCCCTAACGAGACTGCTACGGCTGGGTCAATTATCGGCTATTCTGTACCACCCAGTTTCGCCGCGCAGTTATTTACTCACATACAGAAACAATTATCAGGAGCATTTTTATGACAAACCGAGAGCAACTCACTTGAAATGTGTTGGTACAGGTAAGGAAGAGGACAACTAACAAGCAGGGGACAGAAAAGAAGAAGCACAGAGGTTATGCGGTGAGAGCGAATTTCCGCCTGCTTTAATGGTTTTCTTTCCTTAGCGACAGTTCACATCTGGGTTCGCAGAAATTTATTAGTGGGATAGATTCATAGCTGCCTTCAGCAAGAACTGCCCTCTGCCTTTCTCAATGAGTTATCTCCAAAAGATTAAAGGTAAGTAATTCGGATTAACTACCAACAGTTTTGAAATCATTTTAGTTAAAATGCCCTAATTAAAGTGCCTAGAGTTGGCGTACCTAAAACTGAAGAGGCTAAATTCCCTGGGATATTCCCATCAATTATCCAGCAGTCAATCCCTAAACTAGAAATAGTCAAAAACTCCTCAACTTTCTTAGCCATCCCGCCAGTAACATCTACTGATTTGCTCTTGCCCAAGAAAGGTTTAATCTGAGAATAGTTAGCTTGAGTAATATTGGAAACTACTTGCCCATCTTGGTCATATACACCTGCATAATTCCCAACATTTATTAGTCGAATTTTAAACTTACCTTGAAGATAGAAGTATTTCGCTAGTTCTGCAAGCATTGCATCTGTCGAGAGGACAGTACCACCAATAGCTTGATCTAGAACGACATCACCAAAAATTAAAGGAATCAAATCTGCTTGTAGACTACTTTCTATTACACTAAAGTCACTCTTCAACAGTTTTTTATTATGAGTGATTATCATAGTAATAGGTGGCAAACTTACCACTGGTAAACCTGCTTGTAAAAAACTTTTAGCTAGTAGGAAATTTAAATCTAAAGCATCTTGGTGAACTAAGCAGAACCCTAGTTTTTCTTCATCACATGAAAAACCATTAATTGTATTATATTTATTCGCTGATTGGTGGGCGAAAGAACCAGCACCGTTACCAATAATCAGTTTCAGATTAGGATTTTCACGTTTGATTAGGCTCACTTGCTCAACCAGTTGTGTTATAACTTCTCTTCGAGCAGTATAAGGTTTATCCTTGTCAGTAATTAAGGAACCTCCTAGCTTCACCAATACTAATTCCATAATCAAATATTAAATGAGGAAAGACAAAAACTTATGGTTCTTGCGTTACTTTTATGGAAAATTAATACTAAAGTGCCAGTTTAATAAACT
>NZ_JABXKI010000265.1 GCF_017115095.1 Nostoc sp. NMS4
AGTGTAATAATTCTATACCATCAGTTCGTAAAGAGGACTCACTTGTTGCCATATATATTACCTTTGTTGTAACTCCTATTCCTGAGAAGTGGAGCTGCGTATATTTTCTTCTAAGCTGTCATCATTTTCCTTAGTCAAGCCAGAATAAGCCATCGTCGTTTCACTGAACTTATCAGGGGTCGAACTCCATAATTCAGTATTTGTACGCATGATTTTGCGAACCCCTCTGTTACAGGTGATTTTCGCTTTTTACATAACTCTTGAATAGTAAATAATCTTTAGCTTTTGCAACAAAAACTAGCTATTTATGCTGAAAAATGCATAACTGAACTAATACCTATCAGTCATACTGAGTGCAAGTGGATCGGTACTGAATTAATCGCAAAATAAACTGAGCAATTTTATCTCTTAGTAGGCACTGTCATTAAGAAAGGTCGAAAATCCAAATTGGAAGTTGGGTTGAGTAACAAAACCCAATCTACAAAAAATAGAATTCCGACTCATTTTTATGGCGATTTGTACTTAGTTAGGTATTGATACCATTTCTTTGTGAGGCTGCGCCAAATTTTCTTTCTTTGTGTCCTTCTCTGACAAGACGCTGCGCGTAGCTTGCTTCTCCGTAGGAGTATGCGCCTTTGCGGTTCGTTCCTCATATAGTTTGACGCATCTTCATGCAGAATTGGTATGACGGGCATTTCCGTTCAATATTGCTAAGGAACGTGAATTAAATAAAATGCAAAACTTCATCTTGTATCTAGCTTCCCTCTCCTTTATAAGGAGAGGGATTGAGGGTGAGGTAAGCCAGGGACATAAATTGTATGTTATTTAATTCTTATTCCTAAGATTAAATCTCCGTCACAAAACGTTCTGTCTGTAGAGGCTCTTTACTTAACCTCCCAAACTTTGTTAAATATAAAATAAACTTTTAGTTTGTAGTGAGCGATTTATCGCTCAGAGCAAGGATTATCAGGACTAAAGTCCTTATTACAAACTTTAATTTATTTATGCCTAAGTACTTATCAGCATCATGTAACGGAAACGTTTGTAGTTTTTTCAGATAAAAGTGAAACCTTTTTGTGCATATAGAATTGTGCGCGAACAACTAGAACCAAAATTTCAGGTTGTGCAATTGTAAGTATTTATAAGCCTTTTAGGGTTTATTTCCTAACAGAATAGTTGAAATAAACCCAGGTTTTTGGTACAGTCTTATGCTGTAGAGATTTTAGATTATCCTCTCACGAAAGTGATGGAAGCTCGATAGTACTAATTAGTAGTTCTTCGTTTTATATGTGGGTTATAAGAAATGTCAAAAGCTGATTTGTTACCCATCACATAGTATTGAATTCGACGCTCAATAATATTTTTCAATCGCAAAATAAAATCAAAAACAAAGTATGGATTTTTACTAACTTCTGTTAATACGGTTAACCATCTCCCTTGTTTGATAGGCATTACCACTTGATAATAAGCTAGATTTTTATTATAGACTGCAAGGTTATAAGACAAAGCACGGACTAAAGCTGGATTTTTTTTCACAACTTCTTGTTCCATAAAATAATTAGTAGCACTCAAGTATTGATTGAGAGATGACAATATATTTTGACGTACAAGAGAAAAAGGACGCGAACGGTAAAAATAATAGGGTTTTGGCACAAGAAAAAAGCGAGCGCCATTAATTAAAAATTTCATATCAAGCCAAAAGTCTTCGGCTATGCTGAGGGTTTCATCGTATATAATGCCGTGCTTAACCAGAAATTCTCGTTTGAATAGAGGTTTGCTTAAACCAAGATGCAAACCTGGTTTTCCGTAGACATCAGTTTCCACAAAATAAACAATGTCAATTTGGATAATTTTATCTATACTTTCTCCACTTTCTTGAATCAATGTACTCCAAGGAGATGTTGCACCATCTTTGATAAGATAAAGATCGTCAGCAATCATATCTGCATTTCTTTCATCTGCTAGAGAAACAAGATCGGATAATCTTTCGGGAAGATACCAATCATCTGAATCAAGCACCGCAATCCATTCTCCTTTGGCTGCTCTCAAAGCACGATTACGCGCAGCAGAAACCCCAAGGTTTTGTTTATTAACCATTACTTTGAGACGACGATCGGTAAAACTCTTAGCGATTTCTAAAGTTTTATCACTTGAACCATCATCTACCACAATAACTTCAATATCATCGAGCGTTTGCTCTAAAGCTGACTCTATTGCCTTCGCAATATAAGCTTCAGTATTGTAAGCAGGGATAATGACTGAGACTTTAGGATTCACGAAGCTAAAACTCCAAACTACACGGTTAGATAAAATGCATCTACACAATTCAATATCTTTGCCAAAAAGAGAGTTAGTCTAACTTTTGACGAACAGCCCAAGACAAGCATTAACTATATTTATAGGCAAAAGTCAAACCCCATTTAACGCGACAGGAAAGTATAAAGGACTTCCACAAAAACTAATACCTTCGACAATTTATAAGCCTTGATATAGAACAAACCTAAGATTTTATTGGCTCAGTTTTTGTTGGATAGCAACAACTGAGCCAATAAAATCCTCTATGGTTTGTGTAGAAGTAATAATGAAAGTCAGGTACTTGTATACTGGGGTTTTACCTTTTGCCTAATAACCAAGCATGGTCTTGTGTTGGGCTATTTGGGCAAAAGGTAGACTACTTCTTTTTTGACTAAAGTATTGCAAAAACTATCAAGTATTTTCTTGACTAGGCTTTTTGCCATCCGACAAAAACAAGTGTGTATTATCTAGATTTGCTCTATCCTAA
Source organism: Nostoc sp. NMS4 (assembly GCF_017115095.1). GTDB lineage: Bacteria > Cyanobacteriota > Cyanobacteriia > Cyanobacteriales > Nostocaceae > Nostoc. The sequence continues at coordinate 2,783 of NZ_JABXKI010000265.1, forward strand.
TCCTCGTAAATTGGCGAAGGTATTGATTGAATATTGCACTTTGTCTTGGCATAACTATGAAGAGGTGATGTCAAAACTGTGACAAAATTACACGATCTTTGACCGACGACAGGGTTTTTGTGTATTTAAATACGATGTATTTTAACAAGTCAAGGAATTGTGAGGATAATTTATCTAGCAGTCCAGCATATTTAATAAAGGTGAATAAGCCGGGGCTATCTTATTCTAAATATAGACAAAATATGGTGGTTAATCAACATCACTCCAGAGGGGGCAGAAACAAGCAATCAGTCTAAACAATTAGCGATCGCCCCGTGGACTATCCACAGGATACACTGTACATCAATGGATAGAGCTTCAGCTTGGGGCTTTTTAGCTTCGTCGAACTCACGTTAATTTTTAACAATATAGCCGCCCTTCAGATTTGGCAACGATATTAAATCCTTGGCTGTTAACCACAAAGATTTTTGACACTCCCCGCGAGTAAGAGCGACGGGGATTCTTGAATCTAAGACATGACTTGCTCAATCAGGCTTGCGCTCCTATTGAGTAGAGGACTCATCTCCCCAAGCGTTGCTTGCATCTAGTGCAAAGGTTCCGGTATGCCCTACCGTACCCAATCCTCGACTAAGGATATTTCTAGCTGCGTTTTCGTCCCTATCCATCAGACAACCACACTTACAAACGTGCGTCCTAGTAGATAGCGTTTTTTTAACAATGACACTACAACTAGAGCATTCTTGGCTCGCATATTGCGGTTTAACCGCAACCGAGACTCTTGAAAATACTTTTGCAAAGTACTCAACCCATATACGAAACTGATACCAAGATGCGTCATTAATGGACTTGGCTAAACAGTGATTTTTCACCATATTTTTAATCCTCAAATCTTCATAGGCTATCAAGTCGTTAGACTGAACTACGCACCGTGCTAATTTCACAGCATGGTCTTTACGTTGCCTACTTATTTTGAGGTGGCGTTTCCCTAAAATCTGCCTAGCCTTGCCCCTATTTTTTGAACCTTTCACCCTTCTAGAAACGCGACGTTGTGAACGCTTGAGAACTTTTTCACTCCTCAGAAGAAACTTAGGGTTATCAACCATTGTCCCATCAGAATCGGTGTAGTATTCCTTTAAACCAACGTCTAACCCCACCGTTTTACGAGTAGGTTCTATGTTTTCAGAACGGTCTACATCAATACAAAATTGAACATACACGCCATCCGCACGTTTTACCAATCTTACCCGTTTAATTTGGTTTATTTGGTAGAAGTGCAGGTCACGAGTACCTTTGAGCTTTAATCTCCCAATCCCCTTTTTATCACTGAAAGTTATGGATTTACGATTATCTGCAAGTTTCCATCCTGATGTTTTGTACTCAACAGAACGACAATCTTTCTGAAATTGAGGATATCCTTTCAAACCTTGAATACCTTTCTTGCAGTTTTCATAAAACCGAGAGATAGAAGACCATGCCCGTTCTGCGCTGGCTTGACGAGCCATTGAATTGAATTGAGTTCGTTAGCAAAGGGAAAGTTAGCTGCAAGTACAGCACAATATTTCTGCAAATCGTTTTTACCCGTACCTTTAACGTCCATCCACAAGCGAATACAGCTATTGCGAACAAACTTCGCAGTCCGAATTGCATCATCTCTTGCCGCTATCTGCGCTGACTTTCCATAAGCTTTAAACTCAAAAACAAGCATCGCTTTTACCGAAAAAATGGGTTTAAAGCCCCGTGCTTCTAGCACGGCTTTAAAGTAATAAGTAATAAGTAATGAGTAATGAGTAAGAATATTAACTTATTACTTATTACTTATTACTTATTACTTATTACTCCAGAATCACCGTGGCTTCAGTCCGGTGAGGATGTCAACTCCTATGTTATACTACCATATTTGGTATAAGATAAATCAAATACAATATAAAGCCGTCCTAGAAGGACGGGGCTTTAAACCCAATTTTTCGGTAAGAATTAGGAATAAGCAGAACGTTTTCCTAAAAAACAGTATTTCAATATGAGCAATACCAGTAATTTTCGTGAAGCTATCCGTGAGGCTAAATCTCACGCCCTCGTTGGCCCAAACGTGATTGCCAACGCCCTCCCCTACGTCGGTGGTGGATTGGTGCTAACGGCATTAGGAACCTACGGTGGTTTGGGAGTTATCCGTACTAACCCCGAAATATTCTTTCCCACCTTCATTGGTGCGGTGATTTTGGAGTTAATTTTGTTCTTTGTTGCCCAAAATGTTGCCCAAAAAGGTAATAAGGGTCTTGCATTACCCCTGTTGGCAACCTACAGCCTGTTGTCTGGATATACTCTCAGTGGCTTGATATTTGTCGCCTTGAGATCCCAAGGTGTAGGCATTCAAGGTATTGGATTGGCTGCCCTTGGTTGTGGTGTCACCTTTATTGCTGCCCGTCAAATTGGTTCAAATCTTTCTGAACAGGATGGGATGGCTTTGACGAAAACCATCAATCTTGGCGTTATTGCCTTGGTGGTTGTGTGTTTAGCGCAATTCGGCTTTGCCATGTTTGGTGTTTACACGCCCAATTGGTTAGAAATTGCCATCTCCGGTTTGGGGGTGTTTCTATTTGTTGGGGTTTCTGTAGTTGATTTCTACATCTTGCCCCGCACTTACAGCGACGATCAATATCTACCTGCTGCTTTGTCGATGTACTTAACTTACATCAACTTGTTCGTCTTTATCTTGCGGTTGCTAATTGCCATCAATGGCCGCGATTAATTCTCTGTAGACACTAACACAAGTAAAGTTTTATAAAGTAAAAACCGTGGTTTAATTTTTAGCAGCCACGGTTTTTTCATCGTTTTAATAGTAAATTATTTGCGATGCCTACGGCTGGCTACGCCTACGCACTAGCCCAAAATGTCCAGCTTGACGAAATTCAACCCCGACAGATAAAATCTCTATCCAGCAAGCTCATTCGGGAATATATCTTGCATCTTGACAAGTTCAGTGGGTAAAGAAGCACTTGAGAATTTCAAGTAACTTTTGTAACTAGTGGATCAAAAATTTGCCCAACTACAGCTAAAATCAAGAAACATAACTAGAATAAAGAGCAATTTTCCAATCAAAAGCGCTCTATCTATCATTCAGCAAGCATTTATGGATGTCCTAGAACTCAAACGCGAAATCGAAACGTTGTCTGGCCGCCTGGGTAAAACCCAGGACTATCTTTGACGTACCTGCACTGACAGCCAAAATTCAAGACCTCGAAAAAACATCAGCACAGCCAGAATTTTGGGATGACCAAACCCAGGCCCAACAAACCCTACAAGAACTCAACGACCTGAAAGCCCACATTGAGCAATACGATCGCTGGCACGCCAATTTAGAAGATACTAAGGCAGTTGTTGAGTTGTTGGAGTTAGAAACCGATGAGGCACTACTCCAAGAAGCCGAATCTACCATCACTAAACTGAATCGTGACCTGGATCAGTGGGAGTTACAACAATTACTTTCTGGCCCCTATGATGCGGAAGGTGCTGTAGTGACAATTAGTGCTGGTGCTGGTGGTACTGATGCTCAAGACTGGGCATTTATGCTAATGCGGATGTACACCCGTTGGGGCGAAGCTCACGGCTATAAGGTAACTTTAGCTGAAGAGTCGGAGGGTGATGAAGCTGGAATTAAATCGGCAACCTTAGAAATTACCGGTCGCTATGCTTATGGTTATTTGCGATCGGAAATGGGTACACATCGCTTAGTGCGGATTTCACCTTTTAATGCTAACGGTAAGCGACAAACCAGTTTTGCCGGGGTGGAAGTGATGCCACAGATTGATAACTCTGTGCAATTGGATATTCCAGATAAGGATTTGGAAATCACCACAACTCGCTCTGGTGGTAAAGGTGGACAAAATGTCAACAAAGTAGAAACTGCGGTGCGGATTGTTCACCTTCCTACAGGTCTTGCCGTGCGTTGTACAGAGGAGCGATCGCAGCTGCAAAATAAAGAAAAAGCCCTAAATCGTCTGAAAGCCAAGCTCTTGGTCATCGCCAAAGAGCAACGCGCCCAAGAAATTGCCGAAATTCGTGGCGATATGGTAGAAGCCTCTTGGGGAAACCAAATCCGTAACTATGTGTTTCACCCTTACCAAATGGTGAAAGATTTGCGTACAACTACGGAGACTACAGCCATTGGCGATGTGATGAATGGTGAACTTGATACATTCATCCAAGCTTATCTGCGCCAAGAAAATAAACTAGTAGAAAACACTCTGGCATAGAGGCGCTGATTACATAACACCCAATTGTTAAGGCGTTTCACACAGAAACGCCTTCTTCATATATAAGCGATCGCAATTCTAGCCCAGACCAACTGTTACAGTTATAAAAGAGTCTGTAGACAAATAACTTATGAGCAACTCACCTTCAACAGAACCTCAACCTAGCTACGTCAAACTCGCCATGCGAAACATGGTGCGGAAGGGTGGAACTTCTCTAAAGCATTTTGGATTGACTGCTGTAGGGCTTTTAGCTCTACTTGTTGGTCTTGCTTACCTGACTCATTAACGACAAATCGTAAACCTCAGACAAGGAGACTGTGTGCCCCTGAGAGTTGAACTATATGTGGAGGAGTATTTTTATGAGTTGTCCCCGACAACTTCTCTAAAAATTGACGAGACTGATGCCCGAATTACCCCTGAAACTTGGGAAAACTGGTTTAATCAGTGGTTGGAAATACTTCAGCCTCAGATTCCAGCAGCGCTAAGTTATGAAATCGGGCTGCGTTTGACAGATGACTTGCAAATTCAAGAACTGAATGCTCAGTATCGTCAGCAAAATAAGCCGACAGACGTTTTAGCCTTCGCTGCTTTGGAGGTGGATTTTCCGCAAAGCAAAGAAATGCTTGCCTCTGTACCATTATACTTAGGTGATATTATTGTGTCTGTAGATACAGCACAACGCCAAGCCCAACAACAGGAACATAGCTTACCAACCGAGTTAGCGTGGTTAGCTGCTCACGGTTTATTACACCTGTTGGGCTGGGATCATCCTGATGAAAAAACTTTAGAGCGAATGTTAAAACAGCAAGTGAGATTGCTGAATGCAATAGGTATTGCTATTGACATGCAATAGCAGTAGCTGATGTATCTCTTGATGTCAATTTTGGGTAATACTTTTATAATACTTCTGTGGAAAATTGCTGAAAGATTGCCTCAAAGTTAATTCTGCCATTAAGATCGGCGAATATTCCCACTGTAGCAACTCTGTTCTTGTGTTTTTAAGTCTATGTCCCAAAAAATTTCTCCATCACCAACGCCTACCTCGTTACAAACACTGGTGTCTAACGAACGGGAATTCTCCTGGAAAGTGGCCTCTAATTTATTTGTTAGTTTTAAATATGCCTGGGCTGGAATCAGCTATAGTTTTCAAACTCAACGTAATTTTCGCATCCACGTAAGTGTTTGTGCATTAGCGATCGCCTTAAGCGTTTTTTTGCATCTGCAAGCGGTAGAAATAGCGGTAATTGGTATAACTAGTGGTTTAGTTTTGGCATTAGAGTTACTAAATACAGCGATCGAGTCTGTTGTGGACTTAACCGTTAAGCAGACATACCACGATTTGGCAAAAATTGCTAAAGATTGTGCGGCGGGTGCAGTGCTTGTTTCTGCTTTGGTAGCAATGCTAGTAGCTGGTATTCTATTGCTCCCTCCTCTGGTAACTTTAATTATATCGGCTTTGTAGGGGTGATTTTTAGGTGCTGCTCACAAAGAGAATCACGCTCTATGCGATCGCCTTTGCAGAATATATTCAAAATTTAAGTAGTCCAATGTCTACGACGGGCTACGCCTACTTGTCAAGCATCCCGGCTAAAGGATTACTTCGTAATCTTTAGCAAGTGGCCGCAAAATAGCCGCTTTGCTTTACACTTATGCGTCTACGTCAGCGTTATTTTTACACCTAACGAAAAAATAGCATGAGATACTTAATCTATGCTTTTTGCAACTGATGAGTGGTAAAAACCAGGAGTGATCAGCTTTGATTATAGTTATCGACAATTACGACAGTTTTACATATAACTTAGTGCAGTATCTGGGAGAATTGGCATCAGAGTTCCCAGTGGCAGACGAGATTAAAGTTTTTCGTAACGACAAGATATCCATAGATGAGATTCGGGCGTTAAAGCCGGAAGCCGTAGTTATTTCTCCTGGGCCAGGTCGCCCGGAAGATGCTGGCATTTCTTTAGAATTGATTGAAAAACTAGGACAAGAGTTACCAATTTTGGGTGTCTGTTTGGGACATCAAAGCATTGGTCAAGTATTCGGTGGTAAAATAATTCCTGCTCCAGAGTTGATGCATGGCAAAACCTCTCAGGTTTCTCACACTGGAGTGGGGGTTTTCCGGGGATTAGAAAATCCTCTAACCGCCACCAGGTATCATAGTTTGGTAATCGAACGTGAGACTTGCCCAGATGTGTTAGAAATCACCGCTTGGGTTGAAGATAACACCATTATGGGAGTGCGACACCGGAACTATCCTCACATTCAGGGCGTTCAATTTCACCCAGAGAGTGTCCTGACATCTTCAGGAAAACAGTTATTGCGAAATTTTCTGGAACAGTTACAGTCAAGAGCATAATTAATGAAACGACGACAGTTGATGGGCTATGCTGGGGCGGGGTTGGTAACAGCTTTGGTTACTACCTTGGGTTCTGAATCTCAAGCTGACGCACAATCTAGCGGTTTATCAGTTCAGTGGTTGGGTCATACTTGCTTTCTTTTTACTGGTGGTGGTGCGAAAATTATCGTCAATCCATTTCGAGCGATCGGCTGTACTGCTGGGTATCGTACCCCAAAAGTTGCAGCAGATTTGGTACTGATTAGCAGCCAACTCCTAGATGAAGGTGCGGTGGATGTACTACCGGGAAATGCAAAACTCATCTACGAACCAGGAGTTTACGAGTTTAAAGGCATTAAGTTCCAAGGAATTGCTATAGACCACGATCGCAAAGGTGGTAAGCAGTTTGGTTCCAATACTGCTTGGAGTTGGAAGCAAGGCGGAATTAATATCTTACACTTAGGCGGAGCTGCTGCACCCATTTCCATTGAGCAAAAAATCTTGATGGGTCGTCCCGATGTAGCGTTTATCCCAGTGGGAGGCAGTGCAAAAGCCTACAATGCTGAGGAAGCAAAGCAAGCTGTTCAAATATTAAATCCCAAGTTGGTGATTCCGACTCATTACCGCACACAAGCTGCTGATCCTGCTAAGTGCGATATTGCGCCACTGGATAATTTTTTGACCTTGATGCAAGGTATTACAGTGCGGCGTAGCAATGGAGATAGTATTTCCATTAGCCCTGGTAAATTGCCGGAAAAGGGAGAAATTCAGGTTTTGAGTTACAAGTTTTGAATAAAGGGGACTGGGAAAAAAGCAGGGGAAGCAGGGATACAATAATCACTCCTGCCTCCACCTTCTGAATTCTGAATTCTGAATTCTTATTTTAGAAAGTATACCACTCTCCGGTCAGCTTATCTGCGTCGCTGATGGGGTTATCAACGGCTGTCGTTCCATCTATAGTCCAAATGGTGTCTGCACCTGCTGTCTGATCGCGCCAGTAGATATCGGTCTTACCATCGCCGTTGAAATCGCCAAGGGATGGTGTCAATGCCGCGTTATTAGCCGGTAAGAAAGCTTCAGTAGCAACTGTTGTACCATCCATCAACCAAGCGGTGTTCTCACCTGTGGTACCATTGTGCCAGAAGATATCGGTCTTGCCATCGCCGTTGAAGTCACCAATTTTAGAAGTCCAGGCTGAGTCAAGTGTTCCCAAAGCACCTTCTGTAACTAAGATGCCATTCATTGTCCAAACCTTGTTCTCACCTGTTTGGGCGTTTCTCCACAGAATGTCAGTCTTATAGTCGCCGTTGAAATCACCAAGGCTAGCAGTCCAGGCGGCATCTTGTGATTGTAGAGTAAATTCGGTCTTTTGCGTACCATCCATAAACCAAGCGACGTTATCGCCACTTGTCTGATTGCGCCAGAAGATATCACTCTTGCCATTGCCGTCGAAATCAACAATGGTAGGAGTATACGTTGGATCTGTTTTATCTAAAACAGTTGCATTCAGAACTGTGGTGCCATCCATCTCCCAAATAGCGTTCTCGCCAGTTGTGGTATTATGCCAGAAAATATCGGTTTTGCGATCGCCATTGAAATCTCCAATCTGAGGAGTCCAAGCTGGATCGACGCTAGTTAGAGAAGCTGCACTACCAACTTTGGTTCCATCCATCAGCACAATACTATTCTCACCGGTTGTCTTATTGCGTAATAAGAAGTCGGTTTTGCCATCAGCATTAAAGTCAGCAATTTTATAATCATAAGCGGATAGGTCAAATTGACCTAGAGAACCCTGTTCCAAAACTTTTGTGCCATCCATCAACCGAATGATAATCTCACCAGTTGAAGAATTGACCCAAACTTTGTCCGTTTTGCCATCACCGTTAAAGTCAGGAGTAATCGCCGCACTAGTTAAGTAAGGATTAGGATTGGGATTTGCTGAAATTTTAACAGGTGTAGTCGCTGGTTCACTTTCTATTGCTAGTGAGGAACTCTTATTTCCAAACCCCAAATCATAATTTGAACTATTAAGAGAAGTTGTCAATATTTGTGATTTTGCCAAAGAATCTGATAACAATCGAGATGTATTCAAAGATAAGGGTGAGGAATTTTGATTTCCAGACATGGTGTATTTTTATGATTGGTTGTTATATTCTTTTAACTTTCTTTGGCAATCTCTTTCTGTAACGAAATAACATTTGCCAGAGTTTCAATATTTCTTTATAACTATTTTTTCTTTATTAATATCACTTTTTGAAGATAATTATCTGTTTGTTTTAAACTATAACTCGTAAATTTTCAAGTTCTAGATAAGCAATTACAAAATATTTTTTGTATTGCATATAAGACTAGTATTTGATTTTTGAAATGCACGTAGTAGACTGTCTACTTCCGACGTAGGTTGGGTTGAGTGGACATATTTTTTACTGTGCGTTGTTAGATTTATGAAAAAATACCAGAATTTAGATAAGAGAAGAATTCGTAGAGTGTGCGTAAGTCCTACCAGGTATAAAGCGTGTTTTACTGCTGAATTCTGTATTCTGCTGTATAACTTGAGTGGAAACAAATATTGGTTAGAATAACTGAGATTCGCAACTATTAAGAGGCATCATCTGTGCATCTACTAGTTGCAAGAAGCGTAAAATAACACAATACTTTTAGAAGTACATCAATTATGCAAGCAGAATATCGGCAGCGTCGTGAGCAGTTAATGGCAAAAATTGGTGATGGTACAGCCATTTTTCGCAGTGCGCCAATGGCAGTGATGCACAACGATGTCGAGTATGTTTATCGCCAAGATAGTGATTTTTTTTACTTAACTGGTTTTAATGAACCACAAGCAGTCGCAGTGTTAGCACCGCATCATTCAGAACATCGGTTTGTGCTATTTGTGCAACCGAAGGATCGCGAAAAGGAAGTATGGACTGGTTATCTTTGTGGGGTAGATGCAGCCAAGGAAATTTATGGTGCTGATGAAGCATACCCCATTAGCGAGTTAGATGAAAAGTTGCCGCAGTATTTAGAAAAAGCCAGCCGGATTTACTATCACTTAGGACGCGATCGCAATTTTAACGATCAAATCCTCAAACATTACCAAAGTTTACTGCGGACTTATCCGAAACGCGGTACAGGACCGATCGCTATTGAAGATACTGGCCCTGTCCTCAACAGCATGAGATTGATCAAAAGTGAAGCTGAGTTGCAATTGATGCGTCAAGCGGCGGCGATCGCTACTGTTGCACACAATTATGCCCAAGAAATCGCCGCACCCGGACGTTATGAGTATGAAATACAGGCGGAGATGGAACGGATCTTTCGAGTCCGGGGTGGGTTAGGGCCGGCTTATCCTTCCATTGTGGCTTCCGGTGTAAATGCTTGCGTGCTGCACTACATTGAAAATAATCGTCAAATGCAGGATGGAGAATTATTGCTAATTGATGCCGGTTGTGCTTATGGTTATTACAACTCTGATATTACGCGGACATTTCCTGTTGGAGGTAAGTTTACGGCAGAACAAAAGACGCTGTATGAGCTTGTTTTGGAGGCACAAAAACAAGCGATCGCTCAAGTACAACCAGGTAATCCCTTCAAGTTAATTCATGATACAGCAGTCCGCGTCCTCACAGAAGGTTTAGTAGAACTTGGCATCCTCAAAGGTGAAATTGATAAGTTAATTGAAGAAGAAAAATACAAGCCATATTATATGCATCGCACGAGTCATTGGTTAGGTTTGGATGTCCATGATGTCGGTGTTTATCAGCATGGTGAAGACAAACCACAGATTTTACAACCAGGTCAAATTTTGACAGTGGAACCGGGACTATATATTGTGCCAGATACCAAATTAGCAGAAGACCAACCAGAGACTGATTCTCGATGGGTTGGTATTGGTATTCGGATTGAGGATGATGTGTTAGTTACACCTGGCGGACATGAGGTGTTAACTGCGGGGGTTCCCAAAGCTGTAGATGAAATAGAAAGTTGAAGGAGGCAGAGGGCAGACAGTCTTCCTCGATAAAAAATGGGCATGGTATACAGGACTTACGCATTGAATTCATCTCCTGAAAGGGGGAAGGCGAAGGAACAAACACTATTACAATCAAGCAAATGGATGGAGTATTGATTTATCATGCCCTACAGTCAATTTAACAATTTCTGAAACTAGAAGGGCAAACAGTCACAATTGATTTAATGGATTATTCTCTTCCTCCTATCGAACCAATTCTAAGCTTTTTGGTATGGATGGTGAAAACAGGTTAATTTCATTCACAAATTGATCGTTAAAATAACTATCTAGTGAAAAAATAGAGACGTAGCAATGCTACATCTCTACAAGGGTTCTGGATAACAGATATTTAATTTTTGGAGATTATCTATCAGGACTTACTCATGACAGATTAGACAACAAGTGTAATAGGAAAAAGAAGAAAAAATATGCGATCGCTAGTCGGTAAGTGAGTGGAAAGTTGGATAATTTACCTTCTAAAAAATTTTGGACAAGTGAAAGTATTTCGGAGAAATTTAAACAACGAAATCCACAGATATTACATCATGTATGTGCCTAACAAAGATGCGCTCTTTTATTACTCTCGTCAGATTAAATTTGAAACCCTATTTTGGCTTTGTTTGTGTAGCCGCGATTTCTAATCGCTTGGATTATTCTCTCTCCAGAGTCATAAAAGAGCGTTAATTACTCTCGCCAAGTATAAGGAGTTGCATTCGATTCATTGAGGAATTGAATATTATCATCGAGCCATCAAGCAAGTGTGTGGAATCGAACTATTCATGGTGAGGACATCTGAGGCAATGAAATAAATTTAATCTTTAATTAAACAAGCTTAAACAGAGTTAAATCGTTTATTAATTTATTAATGAATTATAAATGGTATATTTAGTTCACTAAATACCATTTAATTTATATCGTGACAAACAATATGTTTGAAAATATGGCATAAGCTCGACGATTATATTCCTTTGAATTAGACACACTTAAGCAGCTTTTTAGAAGGAAATAGCCCTGCCTTTGCCCTGAAGATATTAACCATTGTGGAATAGTTCAAAAATTACGTGCATTTTCCCAGGAGTGAAAATGGAAAACCATAAAATTGAGTTATTGGAAAAACAGCCTGCTAATTTAGAGGTTAAGCGAGAGTATCCTCATGTCTGTATTCATGACCTGTTTGAGCTTCAGGTAGAACGAACACCGTTAAATGTTGCAGTAATTTTTGAAAAACAGCAACTGACCTACCGAGAATTAAATTCCCGTTCCAATCAGCTAGCGCACTATCTGCGGAGTCTGGGTGTTGGAGCCGAAGTTCTGGTTGGGATTTGTTTAGAACGCTCGCTCGATACAGTCATTGGACTACTAGGTATTCTCAAAGCTGGTGGGTCTTACGTGCCATTAGATCCAACTTATCCACAAGAGCGCCTAGCCTATATGGTAAAAGATGCCAAATTACCAGTGCTATTAACTCAAAAAAAAATGCTGGAAATTTGTGCTAATTTTCTACCCCACGAACAGTCAAATTCTGAAGTCAAAAGTCCGATAATAATCAGCATTGATAGTGATTGGGAGAAAATTGCCCAATATAACAAAGAAGACCTAATCAGCGAAGTAACGGCTAAAAATTTGGCCTATACCATCTACACTTCAGGCTCTACTGGTAAACCCAAAGGAGTACAGATTGAGCATCAATCTGTAATTAACCTTTTAATTTCTATGACCCGAGAGCCAGGGATAACAGCAGCAGATGTACTTTTGGCAGTTACTACTATATCTTTTGATATTGCTGGATTAGAAATTTACTTGCCCCTAATTGTGGGGGCAAGTCTGATTTTGGTCAGTCGGGAAGTTGTGATTGACGGAGCAAAATTGATCAAGCAAATAGAGCAAGCAGATGCCACGCTCATGCAAGCAACTCCCTCTACTTGGCAAATGCTTCTGGCTGCTGGATGGCAGGGCAACAAACAACTAAAAATTCTTTGTGGTGGTGAAGCACTTTCACAAAAACTCGCGGCTCAATTGCAAGAAAAGAGTGCTTCTTTGTGGAATATGTACGGTCCCACCGAAACTACGATTTGGTCAACTATTTACCAAGTCAAGTCCAAAGATGAGAAAATCTCCATCGGACACCCGATTGCCAATACTCAAATTTATATCCTAGATCATCAGTTGGAGAGCCAAACAGACTCATACCAGCTTGTTCCTATTGGCGAGGTAGGAGAATTGTACATTGGTGGAGATGGTTTAGCTAGAGGCTATCTCAACCAATCAAAACTAACTGAGCAGAAATTTATTCTTGACCCCTTTAGTAATTCCCCTGACTCTCGCCTCTATAAAACAGGAGATTTAGTTCGCTACCTGCCAGATGGCAACATTGAATATATTGGACGCATAGATCACCAAGTTAAGATTCGCGGCTTCCGTATAGAGACTGGAGAAATCGAAGCGACACTTAGTCAACACCCTAATGTGTTAGAAACTGTAGTTATTGCCCACAATGAAACGAACGGCGACAAACGCTTGGTAGCTTATGTGGTTCCTTCTACAAAAGCCCAGGATGGATCTGATGATCTCAATCAGGTCAGCGAATTTCAAGCGGAACAGACTGCACAGTGGCAACAGATATGGGACGAAGCTTATAGCCAGCCGACACTAGAAGACGACCCCACATTCAATATCAACGGCTGGAATAACAGTTATACAGGTCTGCCTGTTCCACCCCCAGAAGTAAAGGAGTGGGTTGAGCATACGGTGGCACGCATTCTCTCCCTTCAACCCAAACGCCTACTGGAGATTGGTTGTGGTACGGGTATGCTACTGTTTCGGATTGCTCCTCACTGCGCTCATTATTTTGGCACAGACATCGCTGAAGCATCTGTGCGTTATATTGAAGAGCAACTGAGCCAACAGGAGCAGAATGGGTTACAAGTAAGCCTGGCTCAAAAAGCCGCAGATAACCTAGAAGGGTTAGAAAATGAAGCTTTCGATACTGTAGTTATCAACTCCGTAATTCAGTATTTTCCCAGTATTAGTTACCTTGTTCAAGTTTTAGAAGGTATTGTACGGCACGTAGAGCCGGGAGGCTGTATCTTTGTTGGTGATGTTCTGAGTCTGCCTCTGTTACAAGCTTTCCACACCTCTGTACAGTTGTATCAAGCTCCCGCATCATTATCTACAGTTCAGTTGCGGCAGCGTATCCAGAAACGTATCAGCCAAGAAAAGAGGTTGGTCATCGACCCAGCTTTTTTTCTTGCTCTCAAGCAGCACTTACCACAGATTAGTGATGTAGAGATTCAGCTAAAGCGGGGACGCTATCATAATGAATTGGTTCGCTTCCGTTATGATGTAGTTCTGCGAGTAGGAATTGAGAACAAATCTACAATAGAGCATCCTTGGTTAGATTGGCAGCAAAAGCAGTTGACATTAAAAGCACTGCGGGAAATACTAGTCGAAACCGAACCGCCAATATTAGGAATACGCGGTATCCCTAATGCACGGATTTTCACAGATGTGAAGGCTCAAGAATTACTGGCTAGGAAAGATATCCCTCCCACTGTCGGAGAAGTACGCAATCTATTACAACAACTGACTCAATGGGTTATAGAACCAGAGGATATTTGGGCATTAAGCCAAGAATTACCTTATTTCATTAACATTACTTGGTCGCAGAATCATGGCGATGGCTGCTTTGATGTAGTCTTCCAACGCCAAAAAGTAGTATTAGCAAGGGAATCAAATGGCAAGATGGAATCTGCTGGCTTTTTCAAACCTTGGATTGCCTATGCCAATAACCCTGTACAAGAAAATAGTACAGAGCAGTTAGTGCCTCAGCTACGCAGTTTCCTGAAAGAAAAGCTGGCTGACTACATGATGCCCTCTGCTTTTGTAGTTATGGATAAATTGCCACTAACACCAAGCGGTAAAGTAGATAGACAATCACTTCCTGCCCCTAATCAAACCAGACCAGTTTTAGAATCATTATTTGTTCCCCCTCGAGATGAAATTGAGGATAAATTGGCTGAAATTTGGGCGGAGGCACTAGAAATTGAGCCAGTAGGGATTTATGACAACTTCTTTGAACTGGGTGGACATTCGTTGCTAACTACTCAGATATTTAATCAGATTCGAGAATTTTTCCAACTAGAGTTATCTCTACTTAACTTTTTTGAAAATCCCACTGTCAGTGGACTTGCGGCAGCGATTAATAATCGTGAACAGTCAGGTGTAAACCACACAATCAAAGCCATAGATTTGCAAGCAGAAGTAGTTTTAGATGACCGTATTTATCCACCGGATGATTCAAAACAGCTAGTAACGGAACCTGCTCAAATTTTCTTAACCGGGGCAACCGGATTTTTAGGAGCTTTTTTACTGCAAGAACTCTTGCAGCAAACCCAAGCCAATATTTACTGCTTGGTTCGGGCTACTAATATTCAGGAAGCTCAACGGAAAATCCAAAAAAATCTGGAACATTATTTCCTAGAGAATGAATCTTTAAATCCGAGAATTATTCCCGTTTTAGGAAATTTATCACAGCCGCTTTTAGGACTGTCTGAGTATGATTTTCGTCAGTTGGCTACCGAAGTTGATGTTATCTATCACAATGGGGCTTTGACCAATTTAATCTATCCCTATTCGGCGCTGAAAGCAACCAATGTATTAGGAACTCAAGAAGTTTTGAGATTAGCCAGTCAAATCAAACTCAAACCAGTTCATTATATCTCTACACTTGCCGTATTTGAGTCAGATACTTATTCTGGGATGAAGGGGATCAAAGAAGATGACGAGTTGGAAAAAACTGAAGGTCTTGATAATGGCTATGCTCAAAGTAAATGGGTAGCGTGTAAGCTTTTAAAAGCTGCTTCTCTGCGAGGAATTCCGATTAGTATCTATAGACCTGGTATGATCTCAGGGCATAGCCAAACTGGTGTCAGCAACACCAATGATATTATGTGCCGCTTGCTGAAAGCTTTTATCCAACTCGGAAATGCGCCTGCGTTGGATTGGATAATGGATATGACACCTGTTGACTACGTAAGCAGTAGCATTGTTCATTTATCAAGGCAGAAAGAATCTATCGGCAAAGCTTTTCACTTGGTGAATACTCAGTCTTTGCACTTGAGCCAACTAATTCAGGAAATTAACTCACTGGGCTATTCTATCCGACAAATTCCCTATCCTGATTGGCAAAAACAATTCCAAGAAGTAGTAAAGAATTATATTGATAATTCCCTCAGTTCTCTGTTACCAATCGTAACTGAAAAGATGCCTGGAAAGGAACTAACTTATTTAGAAACATCTTCAATGACATCTCAATCGTTTGATACTCAGAATACTCTGAATGGATTGGCGAAAACTTCTATTATTTGCCCGACAGTAGATGTTCAATTACTTAGGACTTACTTTTCTTATTTTCAATCTAGCGGTTTTGTCGGTACTCCCTAAGCAGCAATTTTCATTTGAGTAGAAGACAATGCCTGCCTTCGGCTCCCCTCTTCTTATACCATTTTGGATTTTGGATTGGGAATTGCCTTCTGCGTCTAGACTTTGTGAAAGCATCTGTCGCAATCATGTTCCAAATTGGTATTAGTAATGAGAGGGGCTGGAGGTAAGGTTTGACTTTCTAATGAATGAATTTTAAATTTTGAATTGGTATTACTGAGCAATAGTAGGAGTTATTCAATGGCTTGGGTTTACCTAATATCAGCAATTCTCTTGGAAGTAGCAGGAACAACCTGCATGAAGTTATCTCAAGGTTTCACCCGAATAGTGCCTTCTATATTCATGTTTATCTTCTATGGGCTTTGTTTTAGTTTTTTAACAATGGCTCTCAAAAAAATTGAAGTAAGCGTTGCTTATTCTGTCTGGTCAGGTATGGGAACTGTCCTGATTGTTAGCATTGGCATCGGGTGGTTTCAAGAATCTGTTACTACTATAAAATTTTTATCTATAGCCATGATCATTATGGGAGTAATTGGCTTGAATTCCGGGAAATAAAGCGATTAAAAATTCAACATGAGTTAAAAATTCAACATGAGTCAAGAAAAATATCTCAAAAATCGTGTTGCTCTAGTTACAGGGGGAGCCTCTGGTATGGGTCGCGCTATGGCTCTGGCTTTTGCTGAGGCTGGAGCTGATGTTGTCGTTGGTTCTCTGCTGACAGGTGGCGGGAGTAAAGCTCCTGGAGAACTCGTTTATCTGCCTGGTGCTGCGGAACTGGACAGGATAAAAAAGGAAATTGAGGCGCGGGGGGTGAGGGCGATCGCTACCAATCTTGATGTTTGCTCAATGGACTCTGTACAAGCTTTTTACGATGCAACAATTAAGGCATTCGGAAAAGTAGATATCCTTGCTAATGCTGCTGGAATTAGCGCTGAACAGACAATCTGCGGTCATCCTGATCAGCTTTGGCATAAAGTCGTAGATGTCAACGTCAATGGTGTTTATCGCACTATCAAGCTTTGTCTACCGGGAATGATTGAACGTAAGTGGGGGCGAATTATCAATATTGCCTCGACCGCAGCATCAGTAGGTGCCCCCGCTTCTGCTGCTTACTGTGCTTCCAAAGCAGCAGTAGTGGGCTTAACCCGTTGCGTAGCATTAGAGGGAGCACCGCACGGCGTATCCTGCAATGCCATTAGTCCTGGTTGGGTGCAAACTAACTTTGGTAAAATCTGGATGGTGCACATTGCCGAAACAGCGGAGGGGCAAAACAAAGATGAATATATCCAAGAAATAAAACAGATTAATCCTCAGAAGAGAATGATCCAACCCGAAGAGATTGGAGCGATCGCAGCCTTTCTGTGCCGCGAGGAAGCTTTTGGTATCACCATGCAGGATATAACAATATCCGCAGGTTCGCTCTGGTAGGGGTCATCGCGCTCAATACCTTAATTATCCTCTTGCTCTAGGGGTAAATGCTCAAAATCCTTCTGATTTTTTGGGTTTTTCCGCTTAATTCCCCAAGCTTTTGTGTCCAAGGCATGGGTTTTAACAGCATACTTTTGGAGTACAGGTAATTACAACCTGCATCACCGTAAAGACATTCGAGTTTTATTAAAATTATACCATGATTAATTTGTACAGTGCGTAAGTTCTATCTATTTAGCAGAAGTAAAGTAAGTATTAATCAGCCAAAATATCACTCACATATAAAAAGCGCATGACTACTAAACCAAAGATTTTTATTGATGGGGAATCGGGAACCACAGGCTTACAAATATATTCACGTCTCAACCAGCGTGATGATATCGAGTTAGTTAGCATTGAAGCATCTAAACGTAGGGATGCAACTGAGCGAACCAAACTAATTAATGCTGTTGATGTGATCATTCTCTGTCTGCCTGATGATGCTGCACGCGAAGCTGTTAGCTTAGTCAGTAATACTAGGGTTAAGATCCTTGATGCTAGTACTGCCCATCGCACAGCTAATGACTGGGTATATGGCTTCCCTGAACTAAATCCAGGACAGCGAGAGAAAATCGCCAGCGCCCAGTTTGTCAGCAATCCCGGCTGTTATCCCACAGGATTTTTAGCTTGTATCCGTCCGTTGATTGCTAAAGGACTCCTGAACAGTAACTTTCCCATCACAGTTAATGCAGTATCAGGTTACTCTGGTGGCGGAAAAAATCTCATTAAACAATATGATACCTTACACGAACAGCAAGCCGGGGCAGAATCACTCTACCCTTATGGTATCTACGGTTTGCAGTTTGGGCATAAGCACGTCAAAGAAATGCATCATTATTCAGGGTTAGCATCACCGCCACTTTTCGTACCAGCAGTAGGAGATTTTGAGCAGGGAATGCTAGTACAGATACCTTTGCCACTGGGAAGTTTAGATAATCCACCATCAGGTAAGGTTATCTATGAAGCGATCGCAAACTACTACCAAAGTGAAAAGTTCGTACAAGTTACACCATACCAAGATTCTACTCTGTTGCGAGACGGAATATTTCTAGATGCGATTGCAATCAACGGCACTAATATTGTTCAGGTTTTTGTATTTGCCAATGACACTACCAAAGAAGTGTTACTAGTTGCTCGTCTTGACAACCTGGGTAAAGGTGCATCAGGAGCCGCAATCCAAAACCTAAACATCATGCTGGGTTTTCCAGAAGAGTTGGGATTGTTATAAAAGGCTCAGATTAAGTAATGGCACTAAGTTAAGATACAGCCCTTGTCCCAACTGGTTCCCAGCCTAGAGGCTGGGAACCCATTCCCAGAGGCTCCGCCTCCAGTAGCTCGCCACTACAAGACTACTGACTGAGATTTTTTCAGAAATCAAATATGATTCCTATATAAGGACAAAACCTCACTCTTAAAGCTTATGAACGCCATCACTTTGAATATCCCCAACCTGGGTATCAAGGGGTTTTATGAACTTTGTCAAGCTAATCAAAATTTGCAGTTAGAACGTGCTGCAAGTGGAGAAGTTATAATTATGCCTCCGACGTATCCGTGGACAGGTAAGAAAAACTCTGGTTTAAATGCTCAACTATGGAACTGGAACGATCGCACAAATTTAGGTATTGTATTTGACTCCTCCAGTGGTTTTACAATTGAACTTAACGGCTGAACAGATTTTTCAAGCTGGAGGTCTACCAAACGTAGCCACAACCACACCCGAATGATTTTGAAGACACTAAGAAAAGCTCTAAGCTATGAAGAGGTAAAGAAGAGAAATTTAAAACTGATTCGCCTATCAAATTTTTTGCGATAGACCATTAGTTTTGAAGGTTTGTAGTAAGCACTTTAGTGCTTAAAATAATCAGGACTAAAGTGCTTACTACGAACTTACTTATCCATCAATTTAAACTTGACAGACTACTAGATATCTATTTCACCTTACCCCGGAAACGGATAAAGCCATAAGAATTAACTGGTGTACCTGGTGCAGTTGCATTTGGCACATTTCCCAAATTCACAATTACTACACCGTTAGTATTACTACCATCACATTGAATACCAGGGTACTTAATCTTAGGGTCAACACCTGGGGAGAAATATTCTGCTGAATCTCCATCGCTGGTATTAGTTAAGGATTCAGTTGCACCATTATTTTGCCAAATGATACCCCGATCGCCACCTGGAAGACCACTGCTGTTTTTGGTGGGGAAACTATTGAATGCAGTCGGGATAAAAGTCATATTATCAGGAACGCGATCGCAGATCAAAACATTATTTGCTGTTCCATCACCTGCGGAGAGGAAATAGATAGTATATTCGATTTCATCACTGGGCTTGACATTACCGCCATTGATGCCACCGAGCATGAAGCTATTTAAGGATGGCCATTTGTCGCTGTCCTTGGGCGGATCTGTTGGCGTGGGTTGGGTGGGAATGGTAATGGTATTATCATCGTAGGCATTACTTGGGGCATCAATATACCCGATCAAAGAATCCCCGCCAACGGTGGTAGTGCCGCCATTAATCGCTGTGATTCGTTTGACTAAGAGAACATTCGGGTTATTGACCACTGCTGCGATCGCTACTGCATAATCTTCCACTTCACCAGCACTCCCAGCACCTGTTGGGCTGGGTGTTGTAACTGTACTAGTCGTAAACCGGAAATGAGCAAAGCTACTACCAAGGGTTGCATTGCTGGGTACGGTAAAGGTTAAAGTATTGTTTCCGGCATTGAGCGGAACATTATTAACTGTTGCAGCCGTTCCATTGGTGACGTTGGTCAAATTGAGCTGTTCGCCAGTATCAAAGACCCCATTTTTATTAAAATCGATCCAGCTATTGAGAAAGCCCGCTGTTGAAGCGTTAACAGTAATTGTTGCAGTTTTGCCGGGAGCAAGACTTGAGGGCAAGGTCACGCCATCATCCCCAGCATCGCCATTGGCATTTGCACTGTAGAATTGGCTATATTCTCCCGTTACAGTCGCGCCGAGGGTGGGATTACTACAACTGGGTGCGTGGGAAACTTCACCATAACTGTTCGGTGCATCACCAAAGTCAGATACAAACTCAGTCTTGACGAAAAACCCACCAATAGAACCATAGTTCGAGAGGCGAATCTCAACGATATCGCCAGCGTTCACCGAAATTGTGGATACGCTGCTTGCTGGTAAGTTAGTAGTATAAGTTAGAGTTGGATTTCCAACCCGCACTCCATTGACATAAATTTCCATCGCATCGTCAATATAAGCCCCTGGTTGTCCAAGGGTAATTCGGCCTTTAGTGGTTACTTGCCGCTTAAACACGATCGCCCAGTTAGGCTCATCACCAGTGCTTCCGTAAGTTCTAAGTGGATAGTCTCCGTTAATCGGAACGTAGCCCTGAGATGGAAAGCTGCCGTTGATAACTGTTCGTAGCGGATTAACAGCAGGATTTACGCTAATTGTTTGATCGTTAAAAGTAAAGGTGGGAATTCCTGCGCCAAATTTCGCAGTCCCACGCAGCGTTGGTAATCCAGTTGTACCATAGTAGCCATTCGCAACAGTTTCGCTAGCAGCTGCCCCAGGAATCGGAAAATGACCAGTATAGAGTTGAGCGTCCCATTCACAGGTTAAAGGGGGATAGAAACCAAAATCTTGTCCGGTGATATTGGTAGTGCTAACTGTGACTGGCAAATTATCAGAAGTACCCAGTGTGTAGCCCAGAGGCACATCTGTATCAGCAATGTCTACTTTAATTTTGTAAGTTCCAGCAACTACGTTAGTAAATTGATAAGTGCCGTCAGCTAGAGTTGTTACTTGCTGGATGATTTCACTCGTCGTATTAAGTTCATCATTGTTATCGTTATCTTTGTAGAGAATCACACGAATATTACCAATTCCCGGCTCACCATTATTTGTACTACTGCGATCGCTATCCTGGTAAAGCGTCCCAGAAATGCTGATGGGCTGCTTAATCCCAAAGTCCTTACTAGAGATGTTTGTGCCGGTATTAAAAGCAGCCGTCGTTAGTGGGCTAGTATTGACCCAGCTAGAAGGGAGCGATGCTGTAGGGGCAGTATTACCGACTGTGCCAGCAGTCGTACTTAAGATAATTTTGACGTTATTTTGATTCAGGGGGACATCAAGAAAGGTGTAAGTACCATCTGCGGCGACAGGTGTTGTTTTTAAGACCTTATTATTAGAATCTACGAGAATGGCATTTAACAATCCACCTGCATTAGTGCCAGTTTCCGAGCCAGTATTAATATTAGTAAAAGTATTATTAGCACTATTGTCTACATCATTCCAAACCTTACCACTGAGGAAATCATCATCATAGATGGTGTAGTCAGAAACACTTGTTGGGGTACCGCCACAAGTCGTTGTCGAACTGTTAAAAAAACTAGATGAAGGTTGGATTGTGAATACAATTGTCCTCACACCTTGAGGAATGTTGTTATTAATAACAGTAAAGGGAATGGTAAAGACACTAGTGGCGTTACTACCGTCATAGTTGCCCGCAGGGATAGTGACATTAAAAGTAGATGTGCCGGATGTTGTATTGTAGTCTGTACCCAGAACCGCTGTACCAGAGACGGAAATCGGAACAGTGATTCCCCCAGTTGGCACTAAACCAACAATCCTGAGTTTTGGGGGGTTGCTGGTAGGATTAGTTTCTGATTCTGCTGCACCACCAGAACTCGCTGTAAACTCGACCACAGCTTTACCAGCAAATTGGACTTCATCAAGGAAGTTACCTATAGTATTGTTCGCACCGGCTGTAGAAACAGCTGCAAATCCTACAGGTTTATTCCCAGAAGCACCAGTGTAAGGAACAGTGCCAGTGTATCGTACCCAGCCATTTCCGGCGTTATTGTTACTTACAGTAGGAATAGTTGCACCATTTTGGGCGACTGGTTGTGCCGTAACTTTTCCATTGCTAGTTGTTGAAAATGTGCCAAAAACAGTTGGTGCTGGATCGGTATTTAGTCCAATTAAAAAATTGGCTACATCAGCAATAGTTGAACTTGAACGCCCACGATGTAAAAAAGAGAATGT
The DNA here is from genome assembly GCF_017115095.1 of Nostoc sp. NMS4. GTDB lineage: Bacteria > Cyanobacteriota > Cyanobacteriia > Cyanobacteriales > Nostocaceae > Nostoc. The sequence goes on from NZ_JABXKI010000265.1 coordinate 25,316, forward strand.
AATCGTCTCATTTTTAATTAAGCACATATTCTGATACAACTCAGAATTTTGTTCAGCATTTAACTCAGCAAATTGATTTCCTGCACTAGTTGGTGTCGTTGCTGTGCTAACACTATTAAATCCTGTTGTCCAAATCTCAATCAGTGGTACTGTTCCTGGAGATGCATAACCATTACAGTTACCTCCTCCCGCCTTGACTGAGCCATGAGTTGTTTCCCAACCAGGGATAATACCTGGCGACACTTGAACGTAACATTTTTGACCAGCAGAACCGAAAACAGGTGACTCAAAACTGGGATTTATAAACGATCGCTGGATATATTGAGCTTGCGCTTGTGTAGGTTGAAGTACTAATGTCGCACCAATCAGCCCCCAGCCAAAAGTATTAAAATTTTGCCATAAATTCTTCATTAGTAAATCACCATAAAATTACCTTTAAAAGATGCTGAATAATGCATTTGGCAAATGTTTTATTTTCAGCACAAAATTTTTCCTGGAGAGATAACAAATTTCAAGTCTCTAAATTGTTGCAATTCGGACAGTGCGATCGCTTATTTTTAGGTTTAGCAACGTGTAAAAAAAATAACAGCATATCAAGATTTATCCTAGTGATTGTTCTTAGATAGATCAATTGACCGGACTATCACGTTGATAGCAGGTTCAGAAGTACCATATTGGGGATGAGTAGCGATCGCACTGAAGCGATCGCCCGCTTTTAGGTTTCCCGATTTATACGAGAATCTACCATCAGAATTCACATTCACCTTTGCAATTACTTTATTTAGCGTCCCCGGATTTTCCGTATCTTCACTAACTCGATAAATTTCTACTACAGAACCAGGGCTAGCAAACCCATCTAAAACCACTGTTCCATCCTGGGTACTAATGAAAAATTCTGGACTCAAAAAGCGTGGGGCATCAATGCCAAAATTACCTGTTTTGCGATGACGCTGATATGTGTCATTTACCGGATTCGCCCCATCACCTTGCTGATAGTCTTGCACACCAACATGGTATTGAGTCACCAAGTCAATGCTCAATCCTTTTAAATCAGCAAACTGATTATTTTGAATCCGGTTTCCCTGGCTTGGGGGATAAGCCGCTACTACCACACCTGGCCCAGACTGATCGCTAATCTGGTTATTGATTACTTCATGGTTATTACCCATCAAATAAATCGCCGCCCGTCGCAACATCTGACCATTATTTGCGATCGTATTAGAATCAATTTTTACTGAACCTTCTGGCTTAAAAAGATATACTGCACTACCAGCATTTTTATCGATTTGGTTGCCGATAATTTGAGAATTATTAATTAGCCCTTCTAAACGAATAGCATCAGGCATTCCAGCAAAACCATTGCCAGTAATAATATTGTTTTTAACTAGCAAATTTTCTGCTCTAACTGAGGTAATAATGGCGCTACCATCATGATTAGCAATGCGGTTATTTTGGATAACTGTATTTACACCATTAAAAACAGAAACTCCAAAGGCAGAATTGCTTGGAGGTCTAGTTTCAATGATAATATTTGGTGATATACCCAACCAGTTATTTTCGATGACGACATTCGTTGGTGGTGGTTGTTTAATATCGATTGGGCTAATGAAAATATCCGCAGGGGGAAGACTCGCCGTATCACCGTGGCGAGAAGTGAAACCATAGAGGCTCAAACCCCGAATCGTGATATTACTTGCTGCTACCGTCAAACCGCGAAAAATTACAGAATTATATGCGGGAGTTATGGTGACAGTTGGTGTTGGCACTGAGTTAAGATACTGCCCTTGCCCCAACGGCCCTAACTGCCCTAACTGGTTCCCAGTCTGTAGGCTGGGAACCCATTCTGGGAGGCTCCGCCTCCTCTTTGTTGACGAGAGGCAGAGCCTCTCGAAATACATTCCCAGCCTAGAGGCTGGGAACGAGGTTAACGAGGTGACACAAGCTTTTGAGCTTTTTTTAGTGCCATTGGTAACAGATGGTGTTGATGTGCCTTCAATTACTAAGCCTGGATTAGTCAGAGGTGGTAAGATTTCTCTGAGTTGGATAGTATTTTGTTCGGAAGGCAAATTAAACTCAATGCGGGACGTACCTTTAGCAGCGAGAGATTGCACTTGAGTTTTTTCGCGATCGCTCAACTTATCAATAGACAAAGTACCATTGACAATGGCGATCGCCTCACGTAAAGTCACGACATCATCAGCTTTGATAGCGCCATCTTGATTACTATTCACCACAACTCGCACAGACAAGTTTTGAGTCTGACTAACAGCAATATCTGGTAGTGTCACCAGAAACAAAAAAACAGCTAGACTAATTTGAAGTTTCATATTTTCCCTACCTCTGTTACCTTGCCCCTTTGCTGGCGGATTTTTTGGATCAGGGTTTGCACTGTGGACTCTTTGTGCTGACGGGGAGCAATCTTTTGTTGTCCAAAGCCATCAAACAATTCGTTGAGTTTGACTGTTAAACCTAAATACGCACCTCCCGCAGAACGTGCGCCAGAAAAATCTCGGTCATCAACTTTACCAAACACGTATCCAGCCGAAAGGCGCAGATTAGGAGTCAGATAGTAACCTGTTTCCAAAACAAAGCCTGTCTCAGAATAGTTAGATTGACCAATCCAACGAGCCTCACCGACTAAATCCCAGCTATATCCCAAACGATAAGTTGCTCGCAATTGAGCCAGATTAACTGTGCTAGTACCAGCTAAATCGTTGGCTATGTAAGAAGTACTATTACGTAGAGCATACTTACCATAGAATTCCCATTGCCAGTTAGGAGCATAGATAGTTTCTAATGCGAAGGTATGGTCTTGGGAACCCGTACCACTTCCTAACAAAATGGTGTCAGGGATGGTTGAAGGATTTTGACGATATTCATAACGCAATAAAGCATTAAAGTTATCGTTGTTTGGGTCACGGTAAGCTAAACCCAACTTCAAGTTAGCGGTATCTCCCAATCCTGAAAGCTTTTGATTGGAAGAACCGGCTTGTTGATAACGTACTAAAGCCGTGAGAGCCGGAGAAATTTTACCTGTAGCCCCGGCGGTAATTACTGTATTACTACCACTAGAAGATGAGCGATGTTCATAGCGGGCGCTAGCTTGAAATTGCGGATTATCAGTGTATTCCAACCCGACGCTATAACTATCACCACCCTCAAATCCGATCGCTGATGCAGATTGACCAACAGCAAAGGGTTGAGCAAATTGTTGACCTGCTCCAGTCCGTCCGAAGAAGTTCCCAAATACGTGTTCGTAAGCTGTGTTTAACCGCAATCCTGGAGCAATAGTCCAACGGTTATTTAGACCGATCGCCCCTTGGGTAGTCATTTCATTGGCACCACCCAATATTGAGTAACGACCGGTCAAGGTAGTATCTGATCCGAGTTTGTGTTCACCGTTGACACTCAAGCTGGTGATGGCATTACCCGAATATTGACCACTAGTGTAAAACTGTTGAGCTAGACTGACATTGACACCAGGAATTACCGCCCAATTCAACCCTAAAATAGTCCGATCTGGATAAACACTATCTTTTTGGGAAGATAAGCTGAGTTCATTTTGGGCTTGGAAAGTCAGGTTTTTAGCTAGAGGAACTGAAAAACGCGATCGCAATTGATCGGAATTACCACTTAAAGCAGCGTCGGGGATGCGGTCTTCTCGTTGACGATGAATCCAATCCACATCGAGAGTAGCTTTACCTAAACGTTGTTGAATACCGGCGGAAATCGTTGTCAGGGAATTATCAACCTTACTTCCAGGTATGGCCTCAGAACGCGGAGCAAAGAGTTCTTCTAAGGTATCTAGTGGTTGGGGAGCAATACCAAAATTGTCTTCGTGGTCATATTGCACCCTGACGTTAGTGCTTGGGGTAACTTTAGCTGTAACCTGCGCTCCATAACGAGTTTGTCCGGGGACAAAGCTGATGGTGGCATTATTGGCAAAACCGGTATCAGCAAAACGATAATAGGCGCGGCCTTGAATCCCATTCGCAATTTGTCCCTCAGCTTCTAACCGATACGCATCACCTCTGACTTTTCCTACCACATCAGAATCATTACTAGAATGGGCATATTCTGCGATTAATCTACCCTTTTCACCCAAAGAAATCAGTGCATCTGCACCGTAGAGTTGAAAGTCACGCACTCCCTGATGTTCTTGGACGTAAGTTGCTCCAATCCAACTTTCCTGGTTCAACTTGCGGGAAAGATTATATTGCAAACGACCAGCATAGATACTGCCGTCAGAGTCTTGGCTGTCGTATTGATAGGTAACAACAATCCGACGTACCAATACTTGTCCAGCTTCATCAATATCAGTACGAAGAATCGGTTCGCGGAATATTAAGGTACCGCGATCATAGTCGATTTCGTAGTCTGGTCCTCGGTTTAGCTGCTTCCGTTTTAGTACAGTACCAGGACGATTGAGTTCTTCTAACTCAATAAAGACATTTTCACTACCTGGTTGTAATATTCGGCGAGAGAGGAAGTAATAACCACTAGTACCATCGGGAGCAATAGTATCTCGTTGAAAGCCTTCTAAATGGTTGCCATACAAACCTGTAATTTGTAAGTCTCCTAAGTTGTAGTTGGCTTTAAAGCCGTGGAGTTGACGGGTGATAGAAGTAAATTGCTGCGATCGCCGCGCAAATTCTTCTGTGTTGTAGTCACCCCACATGGCATAATCAGGACTGGAGCCAGGGATACTAGTCGATCGCTCAAGACGCAGAAATACACTGTCAATAGAAGGAGTGACAACATCAACTTTCGAGCTATCGCCGTAGACAGGATAGTTTTGCTCGCTAGATTGGTAAGTTCTAAACAGGCGATTATTGCAGTCGCAATCTTCATTCAGACTACGAGAACTGTTATATGCACCTGTAAACAACCATTCGCCGATCGCACCAGTCGCAAATACTGCTGAGTGAAAATCTAATTGCGTTCCGTTGTTTTTGTCAGGAGGAAGAAAATCACGGAAACTGCCGTAATAATTTGTCCCTCTAGCGCCCAAACGTAAATCTACTACCCCTGTCACCAAACTTGGACGGAGTGCGGTTTCAAATTGTAGTTGAGTAAAAGCTTCTAAATCATTAGCTGTGGCGCGAATTGTGACAGTTTCAGCTTTGAGTTGCGATCGCAAACTCGCTGTAAATTGTCCTCCTTTCGCCTCCACTTGAAATCCAGGTTGATCGGGTTTGAAGTCTGTTCCCACAAACTCTCCAGCACTGGGTATCAAAGTGATAACAGCATCGCGGTTAGAGCGATTACCATTAGCATCAATCAGTTGACCCTTGATTGTAGCCGTCGAACGTCCATCTGCGGGAATACGAGACTCAACTGTTTCTAAAGTTAGTTTTCCTGGCGCTCCCCGGACTGCAACTTGCACCGTTACAGGGGGTTCTGTTGCACCAACAACTTGTGCAGATATGGTGTTTATACCTTCTTTTAACGAGACACCATACCATGTCTGCGTCATTAAGTTAGTAGTGGCATCAGTTTCCGTTCGTCCAATTAAGGAAGAGTCTGCTAAGTTGCCATTCACCCGCAATTCCACTTTACTACCAACAGGAAATTGCAAAACGACGGTGGTAGCTTGTACATCTACAACACTGTCAGGCGTTGGAGTCAGGATTTTGATTCCTGTAGAGATGGGGGGGGATGGGGGAGATGGGGGAGGTGGGGGAGGTGGGGTAGTTTCGGCTACTCCGGCAATTTTGCGTAAACCTTTAGGTAAATCGACAGAAGTTGCTGGCTGAAATGGTTGTATTTCTGTTGGAGAAGCTTGAAACTGTTGCTCAGTGTCTTTGGCTTCGTCGTTATTATCCTCTACTCCGGCAATTTTGCGTAAGCCTCTAGGCAAATTAACCGAAGTTGCTGGTTGAAATGGTTGTATTTCCGTTTCAGTTGGCTGGATATCTGCAATTGAAGGATTAGTAGCTGGTGCTGGAGGAGTGGAGGCAATTTCTAGAGGTGCAAACTGCTGCTGAGAACTTCCCAAAAGATCGGCAGAATTTAGGCGTTGCTGAATTCTTCTCCTTAGCTTTGCACCTTTGTCTTCAAACGTTTTCATAGCTGGGTTAGGCTGCGCCAACATGGGCTTCTGGCGATCGGAGTTTTCGCTGAGTTCTGCTTTGACTATTGCAGGATACAAAACGAGGCTGAGAGCTACTACTGGCATCGCCCCCATCAATTTCAGATTAAATATACTATGGTGCAGTCTGGGTTTCATTTCTTGACTGGCTCCTGAAATGTGGGGGTGACAGCGAAGTTCATGCGTACCAAGCCACCAGGCTCTAAACGCACCAAACGAGATTGACTATTCCGTTCGCGGAATTTTTGGTTAGGAGCTAAGGTATAACCAGGGAGACTGCTGAGGTCTAATACACCTGTGTGGTATCCAGGTAAGGCATTAGCTAAGGAGAACAAACCATTGGGATCTGTAGTGATGCGGTTTCCGTCCTCCAGAAAAATCACTGCATTTGGGATTCCAGGTTCACCGGGTTGCTGTTCACCGTCAAAGTTTTTATCAACAAACACGCGACCGATAATCGTGCCACAGTCAGAAACAATTCCAGGACTAATTTTCAATTGATGGGTTGCTGGGCCATCCTTGACGCTAAAATTGTTATCATCTCGTTGGGCATTTGCGATCGCACTATTACGACCATCACCACGCAACGAATCGGGTGTTAGTTGAGCAGCATAGGCAATATTCAAGACTTTCTCGCTAGGAATCGTGACGTTTGTGCGGAATGTCACTGTGTTACCATTGCGCTCTGAGGTAATCGCCACTGGTTGACCATCCACCTCTCCCCGCAAAACTTTCGGCAAAAAATCGAATCCTAAAGGGAGGCTGTCGGTGACAAATATATTATTCAAACCAGCATCAGCAAGATTTTTTAGCGACAGGCGATAGATTACCGTATCTCCAGGTTCAGCAGCAGCGCGATCGCCTGTTTTGATAATCTGCAACTGATTGGCTTGGCACATATTTGTAGTGAATTCAAAGGCTGATAAGTCTAGTCCTACTGTTTCTGCATTAGGAACTACAACAACTGTTTGCTCTACTCTGGTTTCGCCTGTAAGATTGATTGGTTGACCATCTAGAGAACTAGCTACATATCGCACCACATTATTACTTTGTGTGCTAGTGCTAGTAAGAATTTCAATCTTGATCCGTCGCTGTTTGTAGATAGAATTTGGTGGTGCATTGACTACAAAAATGTAGATTCTACCCGGATCGGTTTGACCTCTATTCGGATCGAGTAGGAAATTGTAGACACCCGCAGGGTCATTGTTAAGAAAGTAGGGGTTACTATTCTCGGTATTTGGCGATTTACCGCCAGGAATTTTGTTGTTAGGAATATCTGGGAACTCTGTTCGAGTTAAAGCAAGCAAGCTACCCAATTCTGTCCCCGTTGGGTCGCTAGGATTAGGTTCATATAAGCCAACTGAAAAATTTGTATAGTCAGGTAAAATTGAGCCAGCGCAACCTAAAATCCGTCCTAATGGATCGATTAATGGTGCAGGAGTAACACTAAGCTGACTAGAATTTCCTTGATATTGATAATTAGTAGCCGAATCTGTATAAGTATAAGCAGCTTGATTGATGAATGGCACAGACGCAGCCAGATTCTTAGTCTGTTGTGCGATCGCTGGTAAAACTATAGTAGTATGCAAAAAACTTCCCAGGAGAACAGTTGTTGTTAACCGTCGCCACCAGTTCTTGCTAGAAGTAATTTGCTTTTGGTATTGAGGACGGCTCACGGAACATATCTCCTCTGGGATGCCAAGCTTGTTATTAATAAAAACACTGCTTTATTTAGGAAAATCTAAATTATGAAATGGGACTTACTGCAAGTAAACTGCCACAGTAATCCGATTTGATTATGTAAAACATTCGGTGAAACTTGTTCTTGGTCATTTATAATTACAAATGACGAAGGACAAAAAACAAGCCTAATTTCAATTACCGGACTTGGGTTTGATAAGTCGCCTTGACTGCTGTTTTGGCTGCAACTGACGGAATCTGTAAACGGATGTGGGTGTAAGCAATGGCTGGTGCTGGTTTAGTTTCCACTTTGCCGTCAGGAAGAGTAACTTTAACAGTGGGATTTTCGACAAAGCTGCGCCCACCATCAATGCTGTAACTAATTTTTGCACTATTGGTTACACTAGCAGACTTAAGTACGTATACCATTCCTTTGGGAATTGGTTGATTGAGAGTCAAATTAGTGACTGGGCGATCGCTCTTATTTTCGCCAGTTAAGGTATATCGCAACACATCACCGGGTTGTACCACAGCTTGACCTTTTAAAGGTTGCCATGTTTTGCTTTGCTTACCTTGTTGATCCTGTGCAACCACTTGCTTTTCTGCTTCTAAGCGCAATTGAATTTGCCCTTTAGTTTGGACATTTTGAGCAACGGCACTTGTAGAATGCCAAATATTAGCCACTCCGGGAACTTGACTAACAAATGGTACTGTAGCAATGAGTGCGATCGCTCCTAAACCTGCAATAGAAAGACGCTTCATAATTAATAACCTCAAAAAACTTTCACAATATTGATTACTGACTTATCTTTCCCCGTTTTGCTAGGGAATAATCAGTTTGTAGTTAGCGGTTTATGGCTAAATCGCCAACTACAAATACAAATGCACTTATTACACCCCTCTTTATTGGCAAAGAGGGGTGAAGTCAAACTATCTAGTTAACCTTGCGTTGGAAGGTAAACGTTCTTTGAACACCAGGCGCAACTTGTCCGGTTGCAGTATCTACATACTTGGTGACATCGGTAGTAACGGTAGTTCCAGTTTGGTCGATGCCAGAGCTAGTAGCTGGATTACCACTGAAGAACTGAATAGTCGAAGCACCAGAATCTTGAGCTGAACCAACAACGTTGCTAGTATCAATTTGAGTGTTGGTATCGTTGTCTTTCGCCCAGTTGTTGGGGGCTTGTGTACCATCTTCACTAATCACGACTTTGTTAGCATTCAAAATCACGTTACCGGTTCCAGCTTGAGCATCAGAAATATTTTTGTATCTGATTTGGTACTCAATAATGTTGCCTGGAGCAGGATTTCTGGGTACATCAGCAACTCCTGAATTCGGATCGATACCGTTAAAAGCTGGTGTAGATTCAAAGTCATCTTGACCTGTACCAACAGATGGACCGGTTCCTGGCAGAACTCGTGACACTTTCACCAGTTTTAAGAAACCAGTGTAGACGCGATCGATAGTGGTGTTTGTGCTAATAGCCCCGCTGACATTAATGGAAGCAATAATGGGTACAGGGAAGCCAAATTCTGTATCGCCAGCGTAGTCAGCGATCGTATCAGTTGATAGAGACGTGTTAGCTGGTAGATTAACTTCTACACCATAGTTGACAGTTGCACCAGGAGCAACGTTAGGAATTGTAATTGGTGTACTAGCTGTTGTAAAGATTCCTGTTGCTTGATCGTAGGTATAGACAGCAGAACTACTAGCATAGGTAATAGTTACCTGAGTGCCATTTGGTAAATCTAGTTTATTTGTTGGTTGCGTTGGAGCTAGTGTAATAGTCCCAGGGTTAGTACCACTATTACTAATGGTGTTGGTGAAAGCAACTGCTGAGGGGTCTAATTTGGAACCAGGTAAGGTATTAGCAGGAACAAGTGAAGATTTGTTAGTGAAGTCATCGTTAGTCAGACCTGAAGGCCCAGTAGCATCTGGCTTATTCTGTGGCCCGTTAAGTACTGCTGAGGCTACAGGTGCTTGAATTGTAAAGGTGTTTGCTTCACCACCCGTTGAACCATCGCCAGTGTTGTTGTTAGCTGTGTCAACACCAGTTTCAGGAGATGCTGGCGTATCAATATAGCCATCATCAACACTGGTAAGTGGCAGAGTATCAGGAACACCATCAGCATTGGTATCTGTACCAGGAGGAGGAGTCATAGCACCTGGAGCGCCGTCGTAGTTGCTGGGATTTTGGTCGCCAGATTCATCGTATACCGGGGCGTTAGTGCCGGGTGTTTGACCAAATAATTGAGCGATGTTAGCAACGGTTAAAGGTGAAGTTGCACCTGATTCAATTGCTAGTTGAATTGAGAAGCCATTGACTGTTGTACCAGGAGCGACGGAAGTAACGGTTCCTGGCTTATTGATAAAACCAACGCGAGTGACTGAGGCTAGAGAGGCTGGTGCTGTTCTAGTCCAACTAGCTGTATTCGCATCAGTTGTAACTGGATCGACAGAATAGACAGCTTCCCAACCAAGAGGGGGAGTTGGTGCAACTGCCAAATCAGTACCCGCAGGAATGGCATCAGAAACTAAGATATAGTTGCCAGGATTACCATCAACTGTAATGCTTGTACCTGTCAAAGCGGCTGGGGTAATTCCTTGTCCTGTAGGATCGTTAGACTCAACTCGCAAACTTAAATCGTAGGTAAGTTTGTCATCTGTAATCGCTGTTGTGCCAGCATTGTTGTAAGCACTGCGAGTCTTAAGAACAGTGGCTAAAGAGAAGGTTTTAACAGTTGTACCAACTTTGATTTGCTCGGTAGAACTAGCTTCACGAGTACCGTTAACTGGTACGCCATTTACTTCACCAGGAGTATTATCGGGGTTATCTACGGTGTAAACGTCACCACCATCTGGACTCCGCAATTGGTTTTGAGCATCCCCAGGGGTTTCACCAAGGGTAACGGTAATGATGTCATTGGCTTGAGCGCCAGCTTGGACGGTAACTGGTACACGCACTAATACACTACCACCAGGGGCGATGGAGGGTATGATTGCCTCTGTGCCAGTGATATTTTGCCAAGTTGTGCCGCCATCAGTGCTGTATTGGAGGTTATTGGGTGTACCACCATTTGGTAATGTGCCGGAAACTGTTCCAGGCCCAGTTGTTTTAGCTAAGTTAGGAACCCGGAATTGGGTTGCGTCGTTACCTACGTTTGTCAAAGTGTAGGTGTAGATGAGTAAATCACCAACCGCAACAGTACCACCATTGCTATCTGTAACTCCAGAAGCGTTGAGAGTGATACCAGCAACTTCTGCCACAGTTACAACAACAGTGTTTGAGGCGGTATTTATGGTTGTCCCTGGATCGTTAGGATCTTCGTAGGTCGCTGTCGCCGTGTTGCTGATGGATTGACCCGCAGCTGTACCGTCAGCTAATACAGGTGCAATAAATTGGAAAAGGCTACTAGTTAATAATGCTGTTGCTACTACAGATTGATAGCGCTGGCGTTTCTTGTTAACTGATCTGTTTCGGTTTACCATAGAAGTAGTTTGTTTATTTGCTGAACTTGTATCTTGGACTTTAAGACAGGATAAGGTTCGGCAATTCCTTTAAGAATGACCGATTACATCTACCCAAAGCTTTGACGTTTCACTTTGGAAATACATCTTTAAGGAGTTAAGTTATTTACACTCCTTAAAAATTATCTTGAGGCAATAGGCAGAAATATTTACCAACTTTTTTGATGCTGACCTTTAAGAACCAGGCTAGCGATCGCAAGTATCTTTAACTTCTGATTGTGTCCCTGCTGATTTTCTTGATACAAGTATAAATGTAACTTTTATAGCAAAAATAGTCTTCAGTGTATATAAGTAACTTCGATAGCTGTCAATAATTGCATCAAAGCTGAAAAATTAACTTTAATTTTGCAATATAAATAACTTTAATTATAAGCAAAAAAGACTACAACCTATAGACAACAATGCTTTTGGCTCTTTATTGCTATATATTCAGACTACTCAGCACAGTTCTTTTAAATCGAATAAATAAAATTAATTAAGTGATTGAGATCACTAGAAAGTGATGATAAGTTAATTCTATGCAATTTTGTCATATATAAAATGCAATTTAGTCATAACAGATATCAGTGTTAAAACTGAGTAGCACGAGCTACTGCCTTGATTTGTAAAATAAAACAGTTCAGCGTAACTACTAAATTTGGTGATTACTGAGTATAAAAGGTTTATAAAAATCATTCCTTTGATTACCAAACATACCCGACAAAATTTGTCGGGTATGTTTGACTGGTATTTTTGCTCGTGTTACTATCAAGCGACAGTGACAGACAAACAGGGAAAGCTAGTTTATGACTCAGGCAATCACAACCCAAACTACAACCAGCACTGCCTACTTTCAAGCCTTGAAATGTAAGGAATGTGGTGCAGAATACGAACTCAAGGCCAGTAATGTTTGTGAGTTATGTTTTGGGCCGTTAGAAGTAAAGTATGACTACAACGCCCTACGTCTGACTGTCACTCGTGAAACAATTCAAGCTGGCCCCAATTCAATTTGGCGCTATCGTCCCTTTTTGCCCGTCGCCACTGACAATGTTATAGATGTGGGAACGGGGATGACTCCCTTGGTTCGTTCTCACCGTCTTGCCCGTCGCCTGGGTCTAAATAAACTTTATATAAAAAATGATGCCGTTAATATGCCCACCCTGAGCTTTAAGGATCGGGTGGTGTCAGTCGCTCTATCGAGGGCGCGGGAGTTGGGTTTTACTACTGTTTCTTGCGCTAGCACGGGTAACTTGGCAAATTCTACAGCTGCGATCGCAGCTCACGCCGGTTTAGATTGCTGTGTGTTTATCCCCGCAGATTTAGAAGCCGGTAAAATTCTTGGTAGTTTGATATATAGTCCCACGCTGATGGCCGTTAAGGGTAACTACGATCAAGTCAATCGTCTCTGTTCGGAAGTTGCGAATACATACGGCTGGGGTTTTGTCAACATTAATCTCCGCCCTTATTACTCTGAAGGTTCTAAGACGCTAGGCTTTGAAGTTGCAGAACAACTAGGCTGGGAACTACCCGATCATGTAGTTGCTCCTTTGGCATCTGGTTCGCTCTTTACAAAAATTTATAAAGGCTTCCAAGAATTTGTCGAAGTTGGTTTAGTAAAAAACAAGAGCGTGCGTTTCAGTGGCGCTCAAGCTGAAGGTTGTTCGCCCATCGCCCAAGCCTTTAAAGAAGGACGCGACTTTATTAAGCCAGTCAAACCGAATACAATTGCTAAATCCCTAGCGATCGGCAACCCAGCAGACGGTATTTATGCTGTGGAGTTAGCTCAGAAGACTGGTGGTAATATTGAATCAGTCAATGATGCCGAAATTATTGATGGCATCAAGTTGCTGGCAGAAACCGAAGGCATCTTCACAGAAACGGCTGGTGGTACAACTGTGGCCGTGCTGAAAAAACTGGTAGAAGCTGGCAAAATCGATCCAGATGAAACTACCGTGATTTACATCACCGGCAATGGTCTAAAAACCCAAGAAGCAATCCAAGGCTACGTTGGTGAACCCTTGACTATTGATGCTAAACTAGATAGTTTTGAACGCGCATTAGAGCGATCGCGTACTCTCGATCGCTTGGAATGGCAACAAGTTCTCGTTTAATTATGAGTTAGGAGTTATAAGTTACGAGTTTTTTTATTCCTAACTCCTAACTCCTAACTCCTAACTTCTCACTCCTAACTCTTCACTTTTTACTTCTATGGCTGTAAAAGTTTTAGTTCCGACGACTCTTCAGAGTTTTACTAATAATCAAGCTACTTTAGAATCTAGCGGTAGCACTATTGCTGAATTACTAGATTCCTTAGAACAAAGCTTTCCTGGTATTAAATCTCGGTTGTGCGATGAACAAGGTAAGCTACGCCGGTTTGTAAATTTTTACGTCGATAGCGAAGATATCCGCCATTTAGATGGTATTAACACAACTCTTAAAGATGGCGATGAAGTAAGTATTGTCCCAGCTGTCGCCGGTGGTTGTTAATATATAGCATTTTGCATTTAAATGAAGTACATTCTTCACACCCCTTAATCCCCCCTTTATAAGGGGGAAATTGTCAATCTAGTTCCCTCCCCAATACATCTACGGTGTATACACAAGTCTGAAATAGCTGATTAACCAAGGTTTTACCCCACCCTAACCCTCCCCTTGCAAAGGGGAGGGAACTAGATTTATTATTTCCCCCCAATATATCGGGGGGATTAAGGGGGGTAGTTTGACTTGTGTATATACGGTAGCCCCAATACATACGGGGAGGGTTAGGGAGGGGTATTTTTGTACTTCATTAACTTACAATCCGTTGTATAGATAGAACACCAAAGTAAAAGCCTAACTATCCGGGGCTTTGTTGGGTTGCGCTTTGCTAACGCAACCTACAGTTTTTCTTAACTCTCTGTGTCCTCTGCGCCTCTGTGGTTCGACTTTCAATACTGTTCGGTTAAGACAAGAGACGCGATGAATCGCCGTTTCTACAATAATAAATTCGGCGGACATGATATCAATCCTAAAGCGTCAATTTCAGGGTTGCTTAGGGTTTGGTTGGCGGTGGATTGGTGGAATTAGGAAATGGCAGAGTTGGTACGATTATAGGCTTTGGTTTTTCGTCTTGCAGTTGGCCTTGTAGTTGAATTTGGGCTTGATTGCGAGCGTCTATTGCTTGTTGGTAATTAGGCTTGTATTTTATGGCACGATCGTAAGAAGCGATCGCATCTTGATATCGTTTCAAATTTAATAGAGCGTTACCTCTGCTAAACCAGCTTTCGGAATGGTCTGGTTTATAACGAACTGCCTTATTATAAGACGCGATCGCATCTTCGTATTTCTGCAATATGTATTGTGAATTTCCTAAATTGTACCAGAGTTGATAGTCGTTTTGCTTAATAGTTGCCGCCTTATTATAAGATTCTATTGCTTCTTCATAGCGTTTATTTTGATGCAGCGACCAACCCAAATTATACCAGGCTTGATAGCTTCTGGGATTGTATTTAATTACTTGATTAAAAGATTCAATCGCTTCTGGATAACGTTGCAAATTCAGCAATATATTACCTCTAGATAACCAAGCTTGATAATAAGTTGGTTGATATTGCACCGATTTATCATAAGCTGTAAACGCATCTTGATAGCGTTTTAAATTGACTAGTGCATTCCCTAAATTATACCAGGCTTGCTCATAATCTGGTTTTAAATCAACGACTTTTTGATAGGCTGCGATCGCTTCTTCATATCGTTTAGAATTCTGCAAAGCTAATCCTTTTTTATACCAAGCTTCGTAATTATCTGGTTTGAGTTCAATCGCCTTTTCATAAGATTTAATTGCTTGGTCATATTGGTTTAAATTACTGAAAGCTTCACCCTTAGCATTCCAGACATCTGAGTTGTCATTATTTAATTCTAAGGCTTTGTCAAAAGAGGCGATCGCTTCTTGATATCGCTGTAAATTTCCCAATACAGAACCACGTCCAATCCAAGCATCTAAATAATCTGGCTGAATTTGAATTGCTTTGTCATAGGCTGCTAATGCGTCTTTGTATTTTTTTAATTTATTTAGCGTTTTGCCTTGACCATTCCAGCCTTGAGCATAATCTGGTCTAATATCAACTGCTTTTTCATATACTTCTAGTGCGTCTTGATAGCGTTGCAAATCAAAAAGCGTATTTCCTTGTTTAGATAATTCTATAGCATTCTTTGAATTAATGTGATTCCAAATAAATATTGATGCTACTGTGCCAACAGCCAGGAAAAATATTGTTAGTAAAATTTTACCCAATATACCTTTTTTGGGTTGAGGTTTGTAGATATTTTTTGGTGGAGAAGGAGGAATTAACGCTATTGTTTCAACAGGTGGTTGGGTTAACTCTTTCAGCGCTCGTAATGCCACAGTTGCCGAAGGATAGCGTTGTCGAAAGTCGTAGCACACCATTCTATCTAAGAATTGAGCAAATTCTGGTGTTACCGTAGCTTTATCATGCCAGATAATTTCATTAGTATCAGCATCTTTGACTATTTCCTCTGGTGATAATCCAGTCAAAGCTTGAATAGCAATTATTCCCGCAGCATAGATATCACTGCTCAATTTGGGCGTACCATGAGCTTGTTCGCCAGGGATATATCCAGGAGTACCGATAGCGACTGTTGCGATAGTTTGACCTTGAGGAGTAATAACTTGAGTAGCAATTTGTTTGACTGCACCAAAATCAATTAAAATTAATTTGCCATCTGGTTGTCGTCTGAGGATATTTCGGGGATTGACATCACGATGAATTACATTTTGTTGGTGGACAAATTCTAAGATTGCTAAAAGTTCTTGTAAAAGTGAAATTACTTCTTCTTGAGTGAGGATTTTACCTGAAGTTAATTCTTGACTCAAATCGTGACCTTCGATCAATTCTTGTACAAGATAGAATTCGGCATTTTCTTCAAAATAAGCTAAAAGTTGGGGAATGCGATCGTGAGTTCCTAATTTATACAGAACTTGCGCTTCCGTATCAAATAAACGCCTAGCTGTTTCCAAAGTTACCGGATCGCTTGCCTGGAGTTTGAGTTTCTTGACGACACATAGAGGTGAACCAGGTAATTGGGTATCACAAGCCACAAAAGTTTCACCAAAACCCCCACCTCCCAAGTTGCTAATAATTTGGTATCTTCCTACAAGTGTGTTTCCTAGCATCTCGTTTGCCTAGTTAAGTGCGATGCGATCTGATTTCAATCTTGCCACAGGTTAGGGGAGAGTGAGGGAGCAATCAATTCAAAATTCAAAATTCAAAATTAAAGAACTTCTGCCTCCTACCTTCTCTTTCCCAATGCCCAATCCCCAAATAAACCCAAAAATTACAAATTACGAATTACGAATTACGAATTACGAATTAATATGATTCCTATTAGTGATAACATTCGTTGTTGGAATAAGCCGATTATTAATTATTGGCTAATTGGTATTAATATCGCCGTATTCTTATGGGAACTCCAACTAGAATTTAGTGATACGTTGGGCTATTTTGTCAATAGTTGGGGTGTGATTCCAGCCCAGATTAGTGGGGCAATTACAAATGCATTCTTGTTCAACAATTCTGCTGCTTGGATAGTTGTAATTTGGCGGGCATTTTCACTAGTTTTTGGAATGTTTCTGCACGGTAGTTTTAGTCAAATATTAGGAAATCTGCTATTTTTGTGGGTTTTTGGGAAGACTGTAGAAAATATTCTGGGACACAGACGCTATCTAGAATTTTATCTGGCATCTGGCGCGATCGCAGGGGTAATACAAATTTTGGCTGAACCGAGTTTGACAGTTCCATTGATTGGGGCAAATGGTGCGATCGCAGCGATTTTAGGAGCATACATTACGAAGTTCCCTAAAGCTAAAATTGACACGATTTTACCGCTAATAATTTTGTATATCCCTATCCAAATGCCAGCCTTTTTCTATATATTTTGGTGGTTTGTGCAACAACTATTTTATGGTATCGGGAGTTTAAATATTCCTCCTGTTGGCGTAAATCAATCGGGTGTTGTCTTCTTAGGGCAGGTTGTGGCATTATTTATTGGTGCAGCTTTCATAAAATTTAAAAAATAACCTTTCTTTAGCTAGTGGTTTATCAAATCCATTTTGACGGTTGGAGAGATGCGATAAATCGCCGTCTCTACAGAAAACTTATTCGTCAATTATTTCTTGACAGACTACTAGTTAGCTATAAGTCAATACGGTTCAGTTAAGGCTAAAACTCTGTTATCCAAGTCAATTTTTTAACGAACCGCCAAGGCGCAGAGGACGCAGAGAGAAGAAAGAGAAGGAAAAAATTGCTTAACTGAACTGTATTGAGCTATAAGTAATTAAAATCTGTAACATAAATTACGAATTACGAATTAATTATGTACCTTTTGATAGATTACATTTGATAGCTGAAAAATTCATAGATCGAACTAGTGATACCTACTCTTCAAGTCGATATTGTCGATATTATTAAAAATTAGCGGTGTACAATATGCAAGATGTTGATAAAATTAACTTTGAACTCACTGATGAATTGGCAGTTTTGCGGCAGCGTGTAGCTGAGTTAGAGCAATCAGAGATATTTTATCAACAAAGGCAAACAGCGCTTGAGGAGCAATTAACAGAACTAAAAAGAAAGCTGCCAGTAGAAGCAGAAAATCTTCATAATAAAGTTGGACATTTTAATCTGCCAACAGATGAAGCAGTAATTTTAGAGCAACTCCAACAAGAAATTGCACAGCGACAGCAGGTAGAAGTAATTCTCAAAGAAAGTGAAGAACGGCTGAGGCTAGCTTTAGATGTATCCCAAATGGTCTTGTGGGATTGGAATATTGTTAGCAATCAAGTCATCTGGTCGGAAAATTATGAATTGCTTTTTGGTCTAGTTCCAAGTATTTTTGATAGCCCTTACGAGACATTTAAAAAGTGCGTTCATCCTGAAGATAGCCAATCTGTAATGCAAGCGATCGCCAGCGCTTTGGCAGAAAAAACTGACTACAATGATGAATTTCGCATAGTTCGCTCAAACCAAAGTACACATTGGATTTCTGCCAAAGGAAAGTTTATCTATGACGCTCAAGGACAAGCGGTGCGGATGATTGGCGTTTGTATGGATATTACCGATGTCTACGAAGAACAACTCTTAGAAACGCTACGCGATCGCTTAGGCAAATTGACTGAAAAAGAATGCAATCGCCTACTCGACTGCGAAAGAACAGCACGACAACAAACAGAAATCGCCAACAAAATTAAAGATGAATTTCTGGCGGTTCTCTCCCATGAACTGCGAACCCCACTCAACCCGATTTTGGGATGGTCGAAAATGCTGCAAACTCGCAAGTTCGATCAAAAAACTACTAACCACGCCTTAGAAACCATTGAACGCAACGCCAAGTTACAAACTCACCTAATTGAAGATTTGTTGGATGTGTCTCGCATCCTTGAAGGAAAATTAAATTTGAATATCTGTCCAGTCAGCTTGGTAATGGTAGTTGAAGCAGCATTAAAAACGGTACGACTAGCAGCACAAGCTAAATCAATTCAAATTCAGACCGTATTTGATGCTAGTTTAGGACAAGTGATGGGCGACCAAAATCGGTTGCAACAAGTCGTGTGGAACTTACTTTCTAATGCGGTAAAATTTACACCAGCAGGAGGACGGGTAGAAATTCGACTCATGGAAGCTGGTAATCAGGCTCAAATTCAAGTCAGCGATACAGGTAAGGGAATTAGCTTAGACTTTTTGCCTTATGTGTTTGATTACTTTCGCCAAGCTGATGGTACAACTACACGGACATTTGGTGGACTAGGCTTAGGATTAGCGATCGTGCGTAAAGTTGTAGAAATGCATGGGGGAAAAGTTCAAACCGAAAGTCTTGGAGAAGGATTGGGTGCAACCTTCAGTGTCGAGTTACCGCTTTTAGTCAGAAATGAACAGATTCGGGGTGAAGAAAATCAGTCTTCATATTCTGAGCCAGAATCCTTGCTTCTTGCGGACACTCAAATTTTGATAGTGGATGATGAACCAGATATCCGCGACTTAATCACCTTTATTTTACAAGACTACGGCGTACAAGTAACTGCCGTATCATCAGCACAAGAAGCACTACAAGCACTGTCTGAGTCGATACCAGATGTTTTAATTAGCGATATTGGAATGCCAAAAACAGACGGTTATATGCTGATACGTGAAGTGCGATCGCGATCGCCTCAACAAGGAGGAAACGTACCAGCGATCGCTCTGACAGCTTATGCAGGGGAAATGAATCAGCAGCAAGCATTAGCCGCAGGATTTCAAATGCATATTTCCAAACCAGTAGATCCAGATGTATTGATGAAAGCGATCGCTGATTTGATTGAAGCAAGCTGATAAAAGTAAGCGAACATTCCCAAAAAAGGTCATTAATTAATGGGCAAGTGTAAAGGGCGAAAAGGAGTGAAAGCTTAGTTTTACAGTGTAAAATTCGGATTTGTCCTACATCATTTTTGGGGAAGTTAGTAAATCAATAAAGCGTACTCTGCAATATTTGTTTACAACCTGTTCCATCCCAAATTACACATATCTCGGCTACCACCCTAATAGGCGATTTTTTACGGATGAGGGAGCAAGCGTTACTGAGTGACACCTTTCGCAATCTTGCGAAAGATAGTATGCTCAATTTGTATCAAAAGCTCAAACATTAACGTATTTTATCGGAGCCAATATAAATATGACCCAAACCTTCAGGCAAGGGTATGCTGTTATTATCGGAGTAGGTTACGACTTGCCTATCACAATTGATGATGCTACTGCCGTTGCGAATCTACTACGCGATTCATCTCGTTGTGCCTATCCTAGTGAGCAAGTACGTTTGCTAACTGGTGAAGAAGCAACTGTTACAAATATCTTATCTGCTTTAAGTTGGCTGGCTGATGTAACTGGAAAAGATGATACAGCTATCGTTTACTTTTCTGGTCACGGAATGGAAACACCAGATTATTATTTATTACCTTACGGATACAATCTGGAAAATTTGCAGCATACAGCGATTCTTGGGTCAATATTCACCGAACGTTTGCAAGCTATTCAGGCAAAGAAATTACTGGTACTCCTTGATTGCTGCCATGCTGGTGGACAAGCTGAAGCTAAGGGAGCAATCAAATCACCTTTACCACCATCAGCGATCGCGCAGTTAGGAAGCAGCAGTGGTCGAGTTATACTAGCTTCGTCACGGAAAGATGAAGTTTCTTGGACAGGCGATCCCTATAGTAAGTACACAGCAGCTTTATTAGAAGGGCTAGCTGGCTATGGAGCATTTGAGCAAGACGGCTACTCCCGTGTATTGGATTTGGCAATGTGGGTAGGACGCAAAGTTCCAGAACGGACAGATGACAAACAACACCCCATTATTAAAGTTAGGAATTTAGAAGATAATTTTGCTTTAGCTTGGTATGCTGCGGGTGAAAAAAGACCTTATGCGCTACCAAATTGGACAGCTAATATTCCATCAATTACACCAGGGTTGGATACCACTCAAGTGGCTACCTGGAAACGAATGTTAATTAATTATCGTAAAAACCTACAACTGATTGATGAGCGGATGAGTGAGTATATTGATTTCACTACTATTCCACTACAACTAGAGAATAATCGACGCTCTACAGAAAGCAAGATTGCAGAACTGGAACAAAAACTAGGAATGAGACTTTAAACATAATGCTAAAGTAATGACTCAGGAAGAAATAAAATCTATTGAGAAACAGATAGCCGAAATTGAAGATAATTTGCTTTTAATTAATGAAAATGAATCCCAACACCCAGAAAAAGAAAAAATTCCATTAAGTTTAACAAAAAATAAACGCCAATTTGAAAAACAATTGCAAAAGCTACGTGACGAACTTGCACGACTCATAACTGTTGCGCCTAGTTCAGTAGCCTTACCTGATTATCTTTATCTACTACCTGATTACCTTAATCGGAGCGGACAAGAGTCCGCGCTTAGTGCTGCAATAAATAATCTTGATAAGAGAAAAACTAAACCACTGCTTTGTATTTTTCATGGTGATGAATATCAATGTCACAATCCATTTTATGAACGTTTAATAAAAAGTTCTATTCCTGAATTACTTGAAATTAAAGATTCTGAAAAAACCAGCATTAAATGCTATTATCCAAGCTTTCCTATAAATTTTAAAGATAGAGATAATTTTGATTATATGCTTCAACAAAGTTTAGCTAAAAACATAAGTGAAGTTAGTCGAAATGTATCCAATCAAACAATCAATGATTGTTTAGCTAAATATCCCGGGCCTGTAATATTATATATACATCTTTTAGCTAATGATTTACCAAAATCTAGTTTAAAATCGACTCTCAATAGTTTTATAGACTTTTGGAATAGATGGCCTACTCTTGCTGAAAAGCAGCAATTAATCGTGTTTTTATCTATTAAATATTATCAGAAAAAAAAGCGTTTAATTAATTTCATGTCCGACAGAAATGATATTTCAATGATTATTGAAGAACATTTACCTACTCAATTATCTAGTTGTAAGAGATTGATTGGCATAGTTTTGCCAAAACTTGAAGGAATTACTAGACATGAAGTAGAAGAATGGGTACAAGCTCAGTGCAGAAACTATTTCTTTGAAAAAGTCGATTTCAACCAATATATTGAGCCGAAAATTCGAGAAATTTTTGAGCAGTACAAATCAAATGATTTACCTAAAAGAATTCCTATGGAAAATTTAGCTTCTCAATTGAGAAGTATTTTGGATGAATACATTAGAAGGAGCGAAAGCACATGAAGTTTCCCTTTTATCTTAGTGATGGCAAAAAGCGAAGTGATGTACCGGCAACTTTGCCTGTATCACGGCGTTCCCAGATAATGCAGCCAGAAAACTATATTGCAGATCCTGGACTGGTTGATGCTTGTAATATTGCTCTGCTTCTAGGACAACCCCTCTTACTGACTGGAGAACCAGGTACTGGTAAAACCCAATTTGCTTATAGCGTTGCTTGGCAACTTGGTTTTGAAATACCACTCAAATTTGAAACTAAATCTACAAGTACTGCCCGCGATCTATTTTACACTTATGATACTTTGAGACAATTTCAAGATGTACAGAATGGTATAAAAGATAGAAGCTCTCTCAACTATTTAACATATCATGCTTTGGGCAAAGCAATTTTGCTGACTAAAGAAAAGTCAGACATTGCGGAACTGCTTCCACCAAATTTTGAGCATCCTGGTAAAAGACGCTCTATAGTTCTCATTGACGAAGTAGATAAAGCACCCCGCGACTTCTCTAACGATATTCTCAACGAATTGGAACACCTGTATTTTCGAGTACCGGAACTAGGTAACGACGCAATTCGAGTTAATCCCGAATTACAACCCATTATTATCATTACCAGTAATTCTGAGAAAGACCTTCCAGATGCCTTTTTACGGCGTTGCATCTATTACAACGTCCCCTTTCCAGAGAAGGAGCGTTTACGAGAAATTGTTACTAATCGATTAGGTTTAAACTCTCACAGTAACAATGATTTTCTTACCACAGCATTGGATCTGTTTTACAAGCTACGACACTCATCAAGTGGCTTACGCAAGAAACCAACGACTGCTGAACTTTTGGGTTGGATGATAGCGCTGCGAGAAATATCTCCCAACCATCCAGAGAATCCACTTAAAAACCCTGACTTAGCTCTATCAACACTTAGTAATTTGATCAAAAGAGCAGAAGATCAAGAGAAGGCTCAGATCATAGTTAAAACATGGATAAGCAACCCCAAGAAGTAAATCTAGATCGGCTAAATTTAGAGACGCTAATCGAGTTCATGGATGAACTGCGGGAGGCAGACTATCAAATCGGGATATCGCAGTATATTGCCGTCCAAAACCTGATGCTTGCGCTTATTGCTCAAGGAGATAATCTAGATCGTCCTCAGAGATTCAAAACTCTTCTTAGTCCATTGCTTTGCCACTCACCTACTGAACAAGAAGATTTCTATCAACGATTTGACCAATGGCTGAAACGCCTGGGTTTTAGCGTCAACAATGCTGCACCAATAGACACGAAGGCAGAGAAACTACGGCAGGAGTTGCGGAAACTTAAGAACCAGAAGCGGAAATGGTGGTGGTTTGCGATAATTGCTCTTCTTGCGTTTATAGGTGTGCTTTCTGTGAGATCAATGCCGTTCCAGCCTAAACTTATAATAGCTAAACCTTCAATATTTAGAACTAGCAAACCTACACCTCTTCAGCCTAAACTTTCAATATTTAAAACTAGCAAACCTACACCTCTTCAGCCTAAACCTTCAATATTTAGAACTAGCAAACCTACACCTCTTCAGCCTAAACCTTCAATATTTCAAACTAGCAAACCTACGCCTCAAAGCCAGGTTACGCAATGGCAACTCATAGTATTAGTAGTACTTCTACCAGTTTTGATATTTTTCGTTTGGCGACTTTGGTGGTTTTTCCAAGCGGATCGATTTCTAGTGCGTCATTCGACCAATCAACAGCCTCAATTAGAGCAAGTGTATATTGTTGGTTTGGATGAGGAATTGTTTCCCAAAGTTTTATTTTTACATATCGCTCAAGGTTTTAGACGGCGTATCCCAATTTCATTCTACGAACTCAATGTTAAAAAAACGGTAGAAAAGAGTGTGCAGTTAGGAGGTTACTTCACTCCAGTATATAGTTATCGCCAGCTTCTCCCTGAATATCTGGTGCTAATTGATCGCACTAATTACAATGACCACCAGGCGAGATTTGCTAAGGAAATAATTGACAGGTTAAGCCAAAATCAGGTTTTTCTCATAGGATACTACTTTGATAGCGATCCACGCGTCTGCTTTCCGGTGGCAGGTAAAGGAACTCCCCGCACACTGCACGAAATGGCCAGAAAATACAGTCAGTATCGCCTGATTCTATTCTCAGATGCTGAAGGGTTGTTTAGTTCCCGTACTGGTGAACTGGAATCTTGGAATCATTTGTTTACAAATTGGAGCGATCGCGCTATTTTAACTCCAAAACCCTCAGAACATTGGGGATATCAAGAATTGGAATTATCCCGGCAGTTCGCTGTTCTACCTGCTACATCTGAGGGGTTAATGAAGTTGGTACATAGTATTAAGTATGAAGAATTGCCTTATACACCTTCAGATAATTTTAGGGCACCTTTTCCAGAAATATTGAGAGTGCGATCGCGTCGCTGGATTGAACGAGATCCCCCGGAATCATTGCTAATTGATGAGGTTTTAAAATCTCTCCAAGGCTATTTAGGTAAAGCTGGTTATCGCTGGTTGAGTGCTTGTGCTATCTTCCCACAAATGCATTGGAATCTCACGCTCTACTTGGGTTATAACCTCAGCACAGAATATAAATCTACCTTGCTCCAAGATTCTCAGATCACTGATCTAGCTCGCTTACCGTGGTTCCGGGATGGTTATATGCCTGACTGGTTGCGGATACGTTTGATTTCCGAAATTCCCCGTCCAGAGGAAAAAAAGATCCGTTTAGCAATTGAAGCGTTGTTAGTAACTGCTGTTGAAGGCTCTGTTGGATTTCCGGAATTAGAAAGTGTCAAGAATAACTTTTATAAGCTTATGTTGGCTCAACCTCTGCTTAATTTGCTAGCTAAGAAAGCACCTGAAGATAGTCTTTTGCAAGACTACATTTTTCAAGAATTCATGGCTGGTAAAAAAAATAAGCTAGCGGTTCGGATGCGAAAAGCTTCGCGTAATGTACTCTCTTCCAAAAGAACAGAATCGTGGTTTTGGCTTCAATGGTTCTTGGTCACTACCTTAAGTCAAACTTTAGGTTGGGGTGTAGGGTGGTTGGGTGAGTCAATTATTATGCTGACTCTATCATTAGCTTTTAGTGGAGTTATAGCGGGAGTTATACAGCTGTACATCTTGATCTTGTATGTACCAGAGTATGTGGCTAAGAGCAGTCGCTGGATATTAGCTAGCTGGATACTGACCAACTCAATCTCAAGTATCGGCTTATTATTTGCCGCAATTGTAGTTTTCGCAAAAGCCGGAACCTTCGCTGGAGAAGGATCTGTAGCCTTGGCCTTAACTATAACTGGAGCCGTAGTCTTAGCCTTAGGGGTAGCCTTAGCTGGATCTACTGCCGTAGCCTTTGCCGCAGTCTTAGCCGCAGTCTTAGCCATAGTCTTAGGCTTAGTTGGAGCCTTAAATTTAGCCTTAATCGTAGCTGTAGCCGGAGGTATAGCTATAGCCGGAGTAATAGTCTTAGCCATAACCGGGCCTATAGCCAAAGCCATAGCCCAAGTTTTAAATATAGCTAAAGCTAAGGCCGAAGCCTTAGATATAGTCTTAGCTAAAGCCGAAGCCTTAGCTGGAGCCGGAATCTTAACCGGAGCGGGAATCTTAGCTTTAGCTGGAATATTATCCGCAGACAAAATCGGAATCTTAGCCGGAGTCATAATCTTAGCTGGAGTCAGAATAATTCAATCGCTGATCTTAGATGGAATCTTGAACCAGACTATATCGTTGTATCGGGTATGGACGTTATCGCGCATCTTGAGTGATGTTGTTAGCTGTCTAGCTATCCCAGTAGCCTACGGGGTTACAAACTTCATGGAAAATTATGTAAGTACTTCCGTGGCAAAAATCGCTTTCGGGGCTACTCTGGGAACTGGTTCGGGGATTGTATCAGGAGCAATTACAGGCATTGCATTGCTTTGGCTATTGCGACAACGTCAGTAGACCGAAAAGTTGTGTATTATATCCAAACGAGAACCGCTAACACTACTAAAGGTACTAGTTATCCCTTTTAAAATCGCTATAAGATGACAACAAGGGTCTTCTAAGTTTGGATGAAAATGACCGAGCAAGGTGATGCTGACTTACCATCAACCGATTCTCAGCAATTGAGTGAACCGACCGACAAAACGATTACCAAGTCGGTCGATAATTCCTGGACAAATCAGATTGCTGGTGTCTGGAACAAAGCAACAACACGTCTAACGCAACTCCTACCCGTAGAACAACTGGCACAGACAGTTGTGGAATGGTTTAGTGTGAGCGATACTCAGGTTGCAGAGATTTTAGAGAAAATCCGAGCCGAACTGCCAACCACAGAAGCGCTGCTAATTGGTAAACCCCAAGCCGGAAAAAGTTCTATTGTCCGAGGATTAACGGGAGTTTCTGCCGAAATTGTTGGTCAAGGATTTCGCCCACACACACAACACACCCAGCGCTATGCCTATCCTTCCAATGATTTGCCGTTACTGATTTTTACTGATACCGTGGGGCTGGGTGATGTCAAACAAGATACTCAAACAATTATTCAGGAGTTAGTTGGCGATTTACAACAGGAAACTCGTTCCGCCAGAATCCTGCTTTTGACTGTCAAAATCAATGATTTTGCAACTGACACCCTACGACAAATTGCTCAACAACTGCGCCAGAAATATCCAGACATTCCCTGTCTGCTGGTAGTTACCTGCTTGCACGAAGTTTATCCTAGCGATACCGTCGATCATCCCATCTATCCGCCAGATTATCAGGAAGTCAACCGCGCATTTGCCGCAATGCAACAAGCCTTTGCAGGAATAAGCGATCGCTCTGTACTCATTGACTTTACTTTAGAAGAAGATGGCTACACTCAGGTATTTTATGGCTTAGAAGCACTGCGAGATTCCTTAGCAGAACTGCTCCCACAAGCAGAAGCCCAGGCGATTTATCAGTTATTAGATCGAGAAGAAGTTGGGAAGCAAATTGGCAACCTTTATCGAGATGCTGCACGCCGTTATATTTTGCCATTTGCGATTATGTCTGCAACTCTGGCGGCTGTCCCTCTGCCATTTGCGACAATGCCCGTACTCACTGCTTTGCAAGTATCAATGGTGGGTTTGTTGGGTAAATTATATGGGCAGACAGTTACTCCATCTCAGGCAGGAGGCGTTGTGAGTGCGATCGCAGGTGGTTTTTTAGCACAGGCAATTGCCCGGGAGTTAATTAAATTTATACCAGGTATTGGCAGTGCGATCGCCGCTTCTTGGGCAGCCGCCTATACCTGGGCATTAGGGGAAGCAGCTTGTGTTTACTTTGGTGATTTAATGGGAGGTAAGAAACCCGATCAAGAGAAAATTCAGTTAGTAATGCAAGAAGCATTTAAAGCGGCGCAAGAAAGGTTTAAAGGAATCAAACTTTAGGGGTAGTTATTGGGGTTTTCAACAATTAGACCTTCACTTGCTGCGGCTGCATTCAATTCGAAATCAGCAGATACAAATGTCACCAAAGGTAAACTGTTAGCTATGCAGAGGGCATTTACCGCACGACCAGACCCTAGCTGAACTGCATCGTAGCCTCGTAACCCGTATGCTTCAGCTAATACCATTGCAGAGTTGATAATGCTCTCTGTGATTTCGACAACTTGGTATTCAGACTGGAGATCGCTTTTAAACTGATTACATACTGCGATCGCATCTGTAGTAATGATACTTCCACCACGCGTTCCCCCCAGGGGTTGCCGTAGGCATCGTCGTGTAATGGCAGCGACAATTTCAACACTAGTAATAGCAGCAATTAGTACATCATTTTTTAGTCGCGGGTCAAATAAACTCAAAACCCATGCTGAACCTATCTCACTGACGTAGCGTTTGACCAGCGCACTGCTATCTAAATAATAAGCTGCCATCTAGCAGCGTTCCTCAATGATTGTTTCAGAAACAGTTTTACCCTGTACCTGAATAAGTTGGTGTTCAGTTTGCTGAATGTAAACTGGTTGCTTGAGTTGTTTTACCAACCCAGAAGTTAACAGTGCTTTGTGAAATGTTGTCCGTTGAGTAACTTGTTCTTGCTCAACAATATATCTTTGTATAGCCTGATTCAACTGCTGTAACTCTTCTGGCTCTAAAATTTCAAGCTGATTGAGGATTTGGTTAAGAATTGCCTGTGGCATAGGCTTCTACGGTTCACCTGAGCTAGTTTATCTATTATTTTACGGTGGATATAACTTTACTTAATCATTTGTAAACAACTCGTAGGGTAGCACAGTTAGCTGTGCGCCCAAAGCATGGGTTACATACCGCTCTCCTATACCTTGTCCTTGGCTGCTGGCACAATCCCAAACTTATTTAAACCTGCATCGATTTCCCTAAGTGCTTTAAAATCTTCCTCTGGTAAAGGATAGCTGCTACTGCTCAACAAATCACCACTAACAATCGGCTGCTTTTCCAAAAAAGAGAAAGCTTGGCGAAACTGATGCCCTTGGGCTTTAATCGGTGAATCAAAGTGGCAAGAAATAACCCACTCGAAGTCCCAACTTGCAACTTTATCAGCCCAGTCAATGGTTTCCTTCGGGGCGCGGTTGAGAATTAGCGTCTGTAAAATTGGTGCCACAAATAAACGCCCATCACCTCGCAGGGCATCAAACGATCGCAGCCAATCTGACTCCCATTTAAAAGGATACAATCCAAAATAAGCTTTCCTGGATCGTTCTGGGGCTTTCAAGGAATCTTGTAAAACCTGACTCCATTGGGGTATATCTAATGCCCTTGGTCGAAAGTATAAAGCAAACAGACAGATGCGCTGCCAACCCTTACGGCGATTTACCTGACTATCTGCAACAATATCAGAAGCGCGATCCTTGGCATGAAATAATAAAGGATATGGATCTAATAAAACGATCGCAGGTGGATCTTCTGGGATAGAAAGTACAGAATCTGTCACTAAAAGAGTATGCGATCGCTTGTGGAAAAAAGCAACTTCCGCAAACCTACCAAGGCCAAGACCAATAGGGCCAAGTATTGCATAATCAAACTCGTCAGCAAAGGGGGTTTTGCTGCTATCTTCTGGAAGTACTTGAGTGCGTTTTGGAGGTAAGCCAAGCCAGCTAAGGGGAAGATTTAGCGGGAAACTCCACTGATGGGGAGCCACAAACACCTGTGCAGTCGGAAAGTATCTGGCGAAGGGGCCAACAAAAACTTTGTGTTCTATACCAGAGATAGTTGGCAGAATAATGTACTTAATATCGCCATATTCTGCCACCAACTCATTCACAAGTCTGATGCACTCTGGGGTTGGTGCAACAGGCGCATAGACAAGAAGACCCCTAGTTTCTAACTTCACAACAGTCATGCGAATTGGTACAACAACGTAGAAAATGCCCTGAATTTGGTCAAAATTCCAGATTGTCTCTTTAAGCACTTCTTGACGAATTGTCTGCCGCCTACCATAGGGGTAGAGTGGCACAACAGGCCATAATCCCCAGGAAAAATCCTTTGGATAAATCTGTTGTGTATTGACTATGCGTTCATCATTAGCCACTCTGCAACCCCCTCCAAATTCCCAATACTCAAATTGTTTTTATTTGCTCTCCAGGAAGTTGGAGTTTAGCAAATTGTTGAGATAATAATACCAATTTGTAATTCGTAATACTCACCAAAGGCAAAAAGCAAGCTACGTAATTCGTAATTCGTAATTAAAAGGGGTTAGATTTTTTAAATACCCCTAAATCCCCCTTAAAAAGGCTATGGTGTACACACAAGTCGGAGAACTATTCAGTGCGACAGGCTGTACCTTTGAACCTAGCGCTTACCAACTGTACTGGTAGGGGTTATTAAATATGCTAGTCAAGGTGCATTTGCAGATCGTACAGTCTTGGGCAATACTATACAGCACTTCCGGCAGCTATGAGGTACATCCTCAAAACTGAAAGCTATGCTAGGAGGGGGCAAGGATAAAAACTGTATTGCATAATAGCCGGAAGCGCTGTAACGCCTATGGGAGTTGGCTCGGTGATTGGAGCCATAATCGGAGGAATGCTTGTTGGTATTGTTCCACCACGGGTACTAAAGGTCATACTAGGGATAATCTTGAATATATCCGCGTTTCGAGTCTTTCACAAAGTAAAGTCCTCTGATGGGAAGTAACAAAGCTTTTCAGATTTTGATTGCACTTTTTTGTGTCGATATCAGTGCGATCGCCAAAAGAAACCCCCTCTGCTTTTGCCATAGTAAAGTGATTACAACGCAGAGGGGTTTCATTTATTTTAATATTTTTGTGGAGGCAGGTTTTAAGGATAATCCTGGCAAAAAACTAGTTTATTTGATTTAAAACCCGCCAAAACCTATGTTGAATTGATTTTAAGCTGTGTACTCAGTTAGGCCTATTTCCAATCGGGAATTTCAGCATCTTCTCCCCCAATCCCGATTCCAGTGTTAAATATTTCCGCACCAGTAAGATTTAGATCGTTCATTGATGCTTGATACACATTAGAATCGTGAATCGTCGCGCGAGTAAAATTTACTCCGTTGAGATTAACTTGCTTCAAATTCACATTGGTTACATAAGCAGATGTTAGGTTAGCACCTGCCAAGTTTGCACCAGTTAAGTCAGCACCTTCGAGGTTAGCTCCTACAAGGTTGGCTCCTTGGAGCTTCGAGCCTCTCAAGTCAGCACCAATCAAATGAGCGCCACTGAGGTTAGCTCCTGATAGATCGCACTTAACACATTCCCCAGTTGAAAGCAGCTTTTGTAAATCCTGTGGATTCTCGGCTCTAACCGAGCTAGCGAAAAATAGGGGTGTTGCTAAGGCCATGGCCGCTAATAGCTGGAGTTTCATAATTTTCCCCCTTAATATATCGAGTTGCGTCCGTTCTGTCCCTCACAACTCTATTATCTCACTAAATTTCGTAAGGTCAATCTATCTTGTGACAATCTATCTTGTGACAAGTTAGTTGTGATCTGAAACACAGTTAACAATTCAAAATTCAAAATTCAAAATTAAAGACATTTCAGACTCTTGATTTAAACCCCGACTGAAATTGGTGCTACATATAGATTGCAGGTTATTAAACCCTTTAATTTACGATAAAGGTGATGCCAAAAATGCCATTAATTCCGAATCTCTGGCGATTTTTACTCAATAATTCCCCAAAAACTGCCAGTGTTAAATCACTATTAAATCTTTTTAAAAGTAAAAGCTGGCAGCAACTTAAACAAGTATTTATACTTATCAATTGATAGTTTAGCTTAAGTCTTCAGAAATTCTCGCATATACTGATTAACCAATTCTGGCTGTTCTTGCTGCACCCAATGACCACAATTAGGAATGTACTTGATTTGAAAATCCCTGACATAAGTGGCGGTATCGTAGGTTAGTTCCTTGCCAAGTACGGTGTCATTTTCTCCCCAAATCATCAGTGTTGACACTTCCAGAATGCCCCAATTTGGATTTAACATTCTCTGTTGAAAAACATTGCGGTAGTAGTTCAACATTGCTGTAAGCGCACCGCGTTTTGCCGCAGCATTTTTGTACGCATCAATATCCGCTTTAGTGAAAGCACCTTTGTTAACTGCTGTACCTTTAAAAATTGTTTCAATTGCTTGATAATCTGAAGATTGTAAGAATATTTCTGGTATCCAGGGTAGTTGAAAGAGGAAGATATAGTAACTTCGCTGCAACTGTTGGAGGGTGCGTAATCCTTGGGCAAACTTGGCAGGATGAGGTAGGTTAAGAATAATTAATCGTTCTACCATTTCGGGATAAGTGTATGCAAAAGCCCAAGCGATCGCACCTCCCCAATCGTGTCCAACTAATACACATTCTTGGTATCCTAACGCTTTAATTATCCCCTCAACATCTTTGATAAATTCATTCATCACATAAGCTGATTGTTCCCGTGGTTTATCACTGTCGTTGTAGCCACGCAAGTCAAGAGCGACGACTTTAAAATCTTGGGCAAATTCTGGTATTTGATGCCGCCAAGAGTACCAAAACTCAGGAAACCCATGCAACATCAACATTAAGGGACCTTCACCTTGGTTAACGTAGTGTAGTTTTACACCGTTGGTGGTTATATATTCGTGTTTCCAAGAAGTTTCTATTAGGGACATAATTAAAATAATTCGTAATGACGCTCGTTCGCTCTTAGCGTCTCCCCTTGGGAGAAGACTCGCTACCGCTACGCTAACGTAATTCGTAATGATGCATACTCTACTTAATAACTGTAAGATTATTTTGAGCAGTCTCACGTCTATTGAATAGAAAAAAATTAGATAATTTGCCCTGGGGTAGATGTGAATCGTGGATAAATTTTGGTAAAGGGTAGATATTATCCCCAATTAGCATGAGACAACAGTTGACAAACCATGCTTCAGAGAAATGGCAATAATAGAAACCCGTGGTATCTGGTTGACCACTACTGATAGTAAAGTTCTCAGATCGAAGGAACGCATTGCTGAAGCGATGGATTTCTTGGCCGAGACGGGATTTAATGTAGTGTTTCCCGTGGTTTGGAATAAAGCAGTAACTTTATATCCTAGTCAAACAATGCGGCGAACTTTTGGGGTCGAAATTGACCCGATGTTTGTAGGGCGCGACCCTTTAGAAGAAGTGGTAATTGAGGCGCGGCGAGTGGGTTTAAAAGTCATTCCTTGGTTTGAATACGGTTTTGCCAGTTCATACAATTTGAATGGTGGTGTACTTTTACAAAAAAAACCGGAATGGGCTGCGCGCGATCGCAACGGTAACTTACTGAAGAAAAACGGCTTTGAGTGGTTGAATGCACTCGACTCACAGGTGCAAGAATTCTTGTTGAACTTGGTACTGGAAGTTGTAAAGAATTATGATGTCGATGGTGTTCAAGGAGACGATCGCTTTCCGGCGTTACCCTCTGAAGGTGGGTATGATCAGGGAACTGTCACTCGCTATCGTCAGGAATTCGATCGCAATCCGCCACAGAACTCCAAAGATAGGCAATGGTTACAGTGGCGCGCAGATATTCTAACTGAATTTTTGGCGCGTCTCTACCGAGAGGTGAAAGCGGTGAATCCTAATTTGTTAGTTGCGATCGCACCTAATATTTATGATTGGGCATTCCAAGAATATCTGCAAGACTCGCCCGCATGGATGAAGCGGGGAATAGTTGATCTGATTCAGCCGCAGATTTATCGCCGTGACTTTAGGAGTTACGCTGCGATCGCTGATAAACTAGTAAACCAGCAGTTCACAGATGCGACACTGCCCAAGTTAGCACCGGGAATCCTGATGAAGCTTGGCTCTTACTGCATTAGTCCAGAATATCTCGTGCAAGCAATTGCATACAATCGTCAACTTGGTATTCAAGGAGAGGTATTCTTTTTTTACGAAGGTTTGCGTGAAAATAACAATACCCTTGCTAAAGTTTTGCAAAATGGACTTTATGCTGAGTCTGCATCATTTCCCACTGTGTCAGATTTGAGTTAAGTCTGGAAACACTACTCAGAAAACTGCATAAAAAAACTCAACTGGATCTATTAACTCACTGAAAGGTTTTAAACCGACAATCTGGAATGCTATTGTTTGCCTTTGTAGTTAAGTATCTACGGTATAGGCTCCCTAGTAGTTCAGCTGAAAGTATATATTAAACAGGAACAAGGCTTGATATGCAAAAGCAAATTTTGAGTTTAGCGATCGCATTACCAACGATATTATTCACTGCCTTACCGACTTTGGCAAATCCTATAGAATCTATTACACCCAAAGTTGGTAATTTACAACCAGTTTTGGTACAAGGGGAGTTTCAAGATTCTGTAATTAATAATCAACTCAGAAACCCAGGGGATGGCCAATCACCGGGGCCAGAAGGTGGTAGCAAACCGGTAAAAGGCCCAGGCCCCAAACCTCCTCGCAAAGATACGTTGTTGCAAAACCTGGGTACAGGTTTACAACAAGATAGGATCAATAATTTGAACATAGCGAACCCCGTTCTAGGTCGCTAATATTCGGGT
Source organism: Nostoc sp. NMS4 (assembly GCF_017115095.1). GTDB lineage: Bacteria > Cyanobacteriota > Cyanobacteriia > Cyanobacteriales > Nostocaceae > Nostoc. Next base: position 59,322 of record NZ_JABXKI010000265.1, read on the forward strand.
TAGTTTTGAGATAATCCTTTAGCAAATGACAACTGCGAATCAGTAGATTGTCTAAATCTTGGGTTTGCAGTTCTGTACTAAGAAGATGCCAAAGTTTAGCTGTACCATCAAAACTGGCAGAAGCTAAAAATTTCCCATCAGGGCTAAAACTGAGGCTCAATACTGCATCAGCATGACCTGGGAGAGTTTTGAGTTCTCTACCATCACGGTTCCAAAGTTTGATGCTTCCATCACCGCTAGCTGAGGCTATTATCTTACCATCAGGACTAAAGCTGACGCTGTAGACACCATCAGTATGTCCCGTAAGAGTTTGCAGTAAAGTTCCATTGCTGACTTGCCAGAGTTTGATAGTTTTATCAGCACTAGCCGAGGCGAGTACTTGACCATCGGGACTAAAACTAATGGCGTTGACAGCGTTAGTATGTCCTGCTAGATAATACAGTAACTTGCCATTCTTAACTCTCCAAAGCAAAACTTTGTTATCTCTACCAGCCGAGGCGAGTACTTGACCATCAGGGCTGAAACGAACGCTCAAAACTTCAGCCGAATGTCCTTGGAGAGTTTTAATTAAAGCTTTTTTCTGAATATTCCAAAGTTTAATGGTCATATCAGCACTGGCGCTGGCCAGAATTTGACTATTAGGGCTAAAACTGAGACTATTGACATTGCTGCGATGACCTTGGAGGGTTTTAATCATATAGCCGTCATGAGTCCGCCAAAGCTTAATGTAATGGTCTTGACTCGCTGAGGCTAATATCTCGCCATCAGGACTGAAGGCTAAACCGTAGATTTCAGCACTGTGTCCATAAATTGAAGTACTATGACCTTCCAGGGTTTGGCGCAAAGTTCCGTCAGGCCGCCAAAGTTTAATTGTAGTATCAAGGCCTGCGGAGGCTAAAGTTTGCCCATCGGGGCTAAAACTCACACTATAGAGTTGACCTTGATTTCCTGTCAGAGTTTTAAATAGAGGATTATCTCGCTGCCAAAGTCTAACAGTTTTATCAGCGCCAGCCGAAACTAAAGTCTGGTCATCTGGGCTAAAACTGGCGCTGTAGACTGCAATGCTATGTCCTAGTAAAGTTTGGCGTAAAGAGCCATCCTTAGAACTCCAAAGTTTTATTGTGCTATCAGCGCTGGTGGAAGCTAAGGTTTGACCATCATGACTGAAGTTGATGCTGAGAACTCCTGCATTGTGTGCGGCAATAATTTTTAGCAGTGTGCCGTCTCTGCGCCAGAGTCTCACGGTTTTATCTTCACTGGCTGAAGCTAGAGTTTGACCATCGGGGCTAAAAGCGACACTGGAAACTCCGGCGCTATGCCCAAGTAGGGTTTTTTGCAACAATCCATCGCTAACACTCCAAAGTTTAACAGTTTTGTCTGCACTAGCGATCGCCAAAATTTTCCCATCAGGGCTAAAACTTACACTATTAACAAAATCCCTATATCCGCTAAAAGTTCTTAGCAAATGACCATCGCTAACTTGCCAAATTTTAGCAGTGCGATCGGCGCTACCAGTGGCGATCGCTTCACCGTTGCTAGACCAAGATAAGCTCACAACTTCCGCAGTATGACCGTTTAGTGTTCTAATTAAACCACCGTCGCTAGTTCTCCACAGCTTGACGGTACGATCAAAACTAGCAGTTGCAATCATTTGGCCATCAGGGCTGAAACTGACACTCCGTACTTTATCAGTATGTCCTATTAATGTTCGTAGCTTTGTGCCATCTCGTCCCCAAAGTATGGCTGTTTTGTCATTACTAGCTGATACAATTGTTTTGCCGTCAGGACTGAAACTCACGCTCAATACTTCATCACTATGCCCTTCTAAGCGGTTGCGCTCTTGGGTTCCAGAAATTACTTGTTGTAAAACACTCAGAGTCTGAGTTTGTAAATCAGTTGGTGCTACAAAAGTATTTTTTAGCTGTTTACCTGCTTTGAGACTAGCAATCACTGCTTCTAACTGCTGATGTGATAAAAGATTAGCTTGAGATGAGGCATTTAAGGCTTCAATTTCTCGCAATTGGGCTGCTTGAGATTTCCAATAGGCTAAAGAGCCGAAACAGACAGCTGCTAATCCCAAAATACTGAGTGCAACTACAGCCCTTTGAGCTTGCTTGAGTCTGGTTTTCTCTTGTAGTTGCTGTTGTTTTCTTTGTACTAAACAAGCTTCAATAAACCGTTGCACATCAGCAGAAAGTTCGTCAGTATATTTAATATAGATATCTTCTGCCTCAGCTAGTCGCACTCCTTGCAACAAAAAATCAGCTTGCTGACTACGTTGCAGCCACAATTGGGAAGCTTGCTCAATTTGCCTTTGTCTTCGCAAGCGATCGCGGTTTTCTTCTAACCACCAGCGTAAAGTTGACCAATGACGGATGAGGATTTCATGGGCAACTTCTACTGTTATGGGGGAAGGGGAAGAGGACAAGGGGGACAAGGGGGACAGAGGGGAAGTTTTTGGTTGTTCTGGTTGGGTACTTGTTCTGTTGTCTCCTTTGCTACCCTCGGCAATATTTGTATCTTCTTCTAAATTCATCACCACTAACTTGGCAAAAGTTAAGGCGTTGAGGGTTTTTTCTACCAATGCGACGGGATATTTTTTGACTATTAACTCTGATTTATGTACCCGTCTGCGAGTATCTTCTGTACCCTCACCTAGTTGTGTCAAAGATAAAAAAATCCATTTAGCACACTCCCGCATTTGCGGATCTAAACTTTCGTAAACAGCCTGAGACGATCGCTCTAATGCTCCTTGAATTCCGCCTAGTTGCTCTTGATAGGTTTGTAAAGTCAACTCACCAGCAACTCGATGTTGCCATAATTGCTCTAAAACAAATTCCAGTAACGGTAAGTCTCCTGGTGAGTGATTTAGCTCCCGCAATAATACTTCCACCAGTTCTGCTTCTACTTTTAACCCGACTTGTTGAGCCGGATTGAGAATCACCCGCCGATAATCATCCAAACTTAGCTTCGGTGGAACTAACACGCTCAAATCCTGCAAAGCTTTCGCCAGTGCTGGCACTTCTAAACAGGAGGCAATAAAGTCTGCTCGTAAAGTAATAATTAATTTGAAGCGATCGCCAGCATATTGCACCGCTCCCAATAATAATTCTAAAAATAGCTCTCTGTCTGCGGTTGACGCTAAGGTAAAAACTTCCTCAAACTGATCTACTACTAGCACCACAACTCGATGGGGTTGGTTGCGTATCCAGTAAACAAATCCCTCTACCCCTTGGTGAAATATTCCCTCTAACAAAAGATGGGGGGATTGGGGACTGGGGATTGGGGACTGGGGATTGGGAAAATGGTAAGAATAATTCTTTTGCTCTTTTGCTCCCCCTGCCCCCCCTGCCCCTCTGCTCCCCTGCTCCCCCGCTCCCCCAAGCCGCCGCGCTAAAGCTTCAAGCGGATTTGCCCCAGGACGAATGCTTCCAATCCACCATTGTTCGCTACTTGGTATTTGTTTACCCAATCGCAGTTGGGGAATTACACCAGCTTGCACAATTGAAGATTTGCCGCTTCCAGAAGCACCGATGACGGCTAGAAAAGAGCGATCGCGTAGTTGGTGAATTAACTGCTGAGTTAAAGCTTCTCTGCCGTAAAAATACTGGCTATCTTCTTCCAAAAAAGCACTTAACCCCATGTAAGGGCATACTCCCAAATCCAATCCTGTGGTTGTTTCTGGTGTGTTTGTGTAACTTTTTGCTTGGAGAATTTCTATAATGCCTTGTGTGCCTGATAGCCAGATGGAAAGAGGGACACCACTACCTGCCAAGGATAATTGTAATTGAGCGATCGCTCCGGCGGCTGAGAGTCCATCTGTATATGTTGCCGCCATCAAAGTATCGAGAAATTTTTGGGCAAAGCGTTTTGGTGCGTCAGATGGTGAGGCGTAGGCGATTAAACATTGTCCTTGGTGGGAGTCAATTTGCAAATCTTCTACCCAATCTTGCAAGGATGTATTAGCTACAGGACAATCCAGGATGACAATTTGTTGAGTGGTGCAGAGGCGTAACTGTTGTTTCAACCAAGAACGCTTGATGCGGATATTTTCTCCCAGCAATAACCATTCACCTGTTTCGGTTTCTTCAATTCGTCCTCGCAGATAAAGCAGAATCACTTCTGATGCTGGTTGTTGTAAATGACGAGCGATCGCTTCTTTAATGCGATCGGCAGATACTTTTGTTGCTGGCAAATACTCTAGTGCAAAACCTCCAGCACTTCCGAGAAATTTGCTAATATCTAATGTTGTTTTGCTGGCTGATAATCCCTCTACTACTATTCCGATCCGGCGACGCACCCCAATGTTTGCCTGAGTTAACCTTTTCCCGACAATTAGTTCCCCAACACCTTCAACAATTCGTTTAGGAGTTTGCAACGGATATTCTCTAAAAAGTTGAGTTTCTCCTTTAACTTTTTTCTGCTGATTAATCAGCCGCAACTGTTGATTACTTTTATCTATATATTGTAGAGTTTGATGATATACATATCGATACAAACTATCCACATAAATTAAGCCTTGACTATCTGCCGCTTCACCTTGTAACCCTTTCATTAAATAATAAGTAAATACCCCATGTCCCAATTCGGGAAACTCCCAAGATTGCTGGTTAGTATCACAGGAAAGCAAGGCATAAAAACCTTTACTTTTAGTAGCACTCTGTTGTAATACTTCAACCAGTTTTGGTGTAGCATTCAGCAATGGTTCTATTGTTGTACTTTTAAGTGTCATCCCGCCACTATGACAAGCATCTAGCCAAACAAGCTGATTTTGCGCTCCACTATTACCTAACAATAGCAAAAGTTCTTGTAAAGCTAAAGCTGTGTTTTGGAGATGGGATTTTTGAGTATCTGCCAAACACAAAAATGCTTGCTGCGTATTTGATTCTACAATCCCATGTCCAGAAAAATAAAATAAAATAGTATCAATAGGTTGAGCCGCAGTGGTAATTTGTCGGAGACTGGTACGGATGTTTTCTAAAGATGGTGGTTGCGGTGCAAAATCATGGTAGATTTTGACTTCTGTTTGGGTAAAATGTGCAGATGCATCTATCAATGCTTCTGCTAAACCCTGACAATCGACTGTCGAATAACTCAGGCTAGGTAGTCCGTCATCTTGATATAGATTAACTCCCACCAACATCAGCCACAGCTTAGGAGTTGCAGTTTTTTTGACTGAAGTTGAGCGACTGGCGATCCCAATTGGTGACATTATTTGAATTGATATTTATGCTGTTTTAGCACTTGGACTGATAGACACCAGAGAAGCAAGCTGATATGGCAGATTTTCCCAATTCAGTGCATCTATTGTAATCTCCTGACTTAAATCTAACCAACCCAATGCATTACATAAGCTAAGTAAATCAATAATTGTTGTGTACCAAAGTAAGGGTGTGTCAGCAAGTCCCTCAGCCAAGAAATCAGAAGCTTGTTCTAAAAAAGTAATAATATCTTGATCTACAAATGCTTGCTTCACAAAGAACCAACTATTACAGTGTGGGTGAGAAGATTTGTTAGGATTAGCTTGTAACTGTAGATGATTTGTAGCGACTTTTAATAACTGACGAGTATGGTTGTGGTTCTTTCCCGCCAAAATCAGGGCAACTTCACTGGTGATTTGAGCAAACATCGCAGTAACAAGCCTTGAAGGTTGAAGTCCCATACGCTCAAAACCCCAAGGGTGAGGAGTAGGTAAAGTTTCTAATTGGCCATCAAGATAGCCAAGTATTTTAGAAGCAAGAGCGATCGCACCTTCAAAATTCAGCCGACGTGCTTCAGTACGTACTAGATTGTGCAATAGCTGAATACGATGCATTAGAAGAATATCGTAACCATAAGCTGTCTCTAAAATGACATCTAATGCCAAAGCTTTCTCAATTCGGATGTAAACTTTGTCAAAATCATGATGGCAATAATCGAGGTAAGCCTCTGATTGTTCCATAAAAGATTGATGCAGCAACTTAGCCTCACGAGAAAGTGTATCCATTTGTAAAGGTGTACGCGCCTCTGTGAATAACTGTTGAGCTGTTATTAGTTGTCTATGACGAACTGCCATTACCCCTTGCTTGCAAGCATTACTATATCGACGCAGAAGTAATTGATCTTGTAAAGGTAAACGTCTCGCCATTAAAGCTTGCAGTTTTTCGCTGAATAAATCAGCAGAACCTTGGGGAATTTGGATAGATTTGGCACGTCCTTGACGATAACTTGCCATTATCTGCTGTCGGAGTTGACTGGAGACATTAAGCATTGATTAAACTAGCCTCCTGCAAACTCAATTCTTCTTGCTCAATCCGCGATAAAGCATAAGCTAGAAGTAAACGCTGCTCAATGTTGTGTTTTGCACTCGGACAAGGTGCTATTCCTTCCAACCAACTTTTAGGACAAGCACCGCCACAAACTGGAAGCATAGGGCAGGTAGAACAGGGGTATTCTCCTTGACGAACTCGGTCATTAAAATTGCCCAAGCGATCGCGTTTACCAGGCATCTCTTTGCCAGATAGGTGGTCAATGGCATATTCATTAGGTGTACCATAAGTAGGTACATAAGACACCTCAGTACAATTAAAAATATTGCCATAAGCATCCACTAATTCAGCATTGGGTGACACGGCCATGCAGACAATAGGTTTAAGCTCTGGGATAAGTCCAATGGGGAAACCAAGATTAATCATTTCACCAAACCAAGCAATTTCCCATTTGGCAAACTCCTCTTTAGTTAGTGAACGAGTATGAGCATCATTTCCCCAAGAATGGATCGGTGCTACATAGAAACGAAGCTTCTTTTGTAACCCTTCCTCAGCTAACTTTTGCAGTAGCAAAGAAACAGATTCATAATTTTCATGGTCAACATTACAACGGATATTCAGTTGTACATCAAGGTCATCTCGATGTGCTAAAGCAGTAACATTAGCGAAGATAGTATCGAAAGTTGGCAAGCCATTTTTCTGCATTCGCCGAGCATTGTGAAATTCTGCTATGCCATCAAGAGTAACCTCAATAAAAGTTACACTAAATTCCTTAATTAGTTCGGTTGCAACCTTCTCTGTCAGTGCTAAACCATTTGTGACAATTCGGGCATCGTAACTACAACCAAAACTTTCAGCCAGAGACTTTAATTGAGGGGTAAGGGTTCTAATTACAGACAATCCCACTAGTGGCTCTGCACCAAACCAGGTAATAGAGAGACTATGAAACTTTTGAGTTGCTAGCTTGAGGCGGGTACGTTCTAGGAATCTTTGTTGGTCGTCTTCACTCATCATTTTGTTAGTATGCTCTTGACCACAGTAATGGCATCCTAATTGACAAAATGCAGTGGGTTGAACAACTAAAGAGAGAACATCATCATCTAGTTTAGCAGCATCATTGCGAGCTAAAATTGTTTTGAGTTCATCCTCATCGTCAGGAACTATCAGTTCCATATCAACGAAGTCAAATAAGATATCTTGAGAAAATTGCTCAAATTCTCCGGTTTCTATAAGGCTCCAGGTATGGTCATCAATGATTCGTATACTTGCAGTGCGTGTTGCAAAAATAACTCTTTTTATCCGTTGTTCAAGGTCATCAAAAAATTGTGGCGTAACAACATGATAATCGGAAAGTTTCATACTCATAATTTTCCTCCAAATTTTATAGAGAAGGAATAGTAGTTGAACTTTTAAAAGTAGACATACTATTCCTAAGTTAGTATTGCTGTACCTTAATTAGTCCAGTTTTTATTTGTTGCGTATCTGAGGAAGAGATTGGTTGAGTAAAGACCCACTACGGTTTATCGGGTCAGTAATCAATTCGCGTCCTTGCTGAGAAGGGTTCTTAACACCACAACTTGTGTTTGTACAGCCACCGGAATTTTGAGAATCTAGTTGTCTTTGAAATTTTGATGAGTTATTAATTCGTTCTACAGTCGGAGACAATTTTTGCAGTTTTGTATCTTGAATTTTCGTAGATTTAGTAGTTAAATTAGCACGATTTAAGAAAGTATCAACAGTAGTATCTGGCTTTAGAGTTTGAGCATTAACACCTGAGCTAAAAGCGGCAACACTGCTCATCGCAAGAATACTGAGAATGAATTTGACTTGGTTGGATTTTTTAGCAGACATGAATTTTTATCCTTATTTAAGTAAATTGCGATCGGGTGACAAGTGTTGAAAAACTCAGATTAGATTTTTCAGTTTTCACCTTTCACTTACTCAATAGATTTGCTTTGATGTTTTTATGCAGTCTTTGGGAAAATAATTTTTCGACAAAAATTCAATTTGAGTGTAAACAGAAAAACCCCACATAAGTGAGGTTTAATACTTGAATTTTTTAACTGGACTTAAACATTTTTGAGGGATAAACAAGCCTCAAACCCACTAAAGGCTCAAAATTTCTTTGAAGTCGAGATATAATTCTCAGTCCTTGTAGTAAAGTTTGTGTAGGCATCCTTTAACGCTTTCAGTCTTTCTATAGGTTGGGTGACAATTTTTTATGCATCCTCGGCAAACCATCATTGAAATCTTCTCAACTTTTGTGCAATTTGATGCCGATCGCTTCAGTCGTTGGGCGACAGAATCAAGGTTACGTCGCAGTATCCAAAGTTGTCTCAACCGCACGCCTCAAGAAACTTCGGAACATTTTTGGGCTTTATATTGGTATAAATTATGGCTTCTTGCCGAAACGAAGCTACTAGCTAAAGAGCATCTGGCGGCTTACTTGCAAGAATCCTGTTATTGGGCATCCCAAAAAACAGTTAATAGTTTTGCGAGTACTCAGTATAAGTTATCAGACTGTTTTCAAATTGCGATCGCTCAAGTTGATAAAGTCCTCAAAGGATTTAATGCAGATCAGGGTTTTATTTTAAAAAACTACGCTAGTGCCGTCTTTAGCAGTGCTATTCGGGAAAATTTACGCCAAAATCGTGAAATTGATATTTGTACAGATTGGGGACTATTAAGAAAAATTACTAAAAAGTTTTTGGTAGAGTCTTTACAAAATGCAGGTTTATTGCTAGAGGATATTAACGCTTACATCCTCGCTTGGAACTGTTTCAAAACTATATATATTCCAACACACAAAGGTACTTCTCGCCAAATTGCGCAACCAGACGATGAGATTTGGGAGGCGATCGCTAAAGCTTATAATTCACAAAGTAGTCAGCAAGTCAATTCTCAAACCATAGAAAAGTGGCTTTTAACTGCTGCTAAAGCCGCACGCCGCTATCGTTATTTTCCCGTTGACTCTCTCAATATCCCTAAAGGTGGCGATGATTCGTGGGAGTGGCTTGATAATATTTCTGGAACACAACAAGAATCTCTAATTAATGAAATTCTTGCTCAAGAAGAAGAACAAACAAGAAACTTCCAACAAACTGAGATTAACAAAGTTTTAGTGGCTGCGATCGCTCAACTTGAACCGCAAGTACAAGAAATTTTACAACTTTATTATGCTATAGAACTAACTCAAGACAAAATTGCCGAACAATTACAAATACAGCAATATACTGTCTCACGGCGACTAAAAAAAGCCCAAGAAACTTTGTTACGCTTCTTAGCTAACTGGAGTAAAGATAGTTTGCATATTTCCGTTACTTCAGACCTACTCAAAAGTATAAACATACTAATGGAGGAATGGTTGAAAAATTACTATGGTGTATGAGTGGGGAGTGGGGAGTGCTGAGTGCTGAGTGCTGAGTGCTGAGTGCTGAGTGCTGAGTTAGGAGTTAAGAGTTAAGAGTTAGGAGTTAAGAGTTAGGAATTAAGAGTTAGGAATTAAGAGTTAAGAGTTTTGTTTATCTCCCTTGTCTCCCTTGTCTCCCTTGTCTCCCTTGTCTCCCTTGTCCCCCTTGTCTCCCCCAGTCCCCAATCCCTATGACTACTATATTTACTTTCGCTAACCCAACAGATTTGGTTTTAGAAATCCCTAAAAATACCCAAAACCAAGCATATTTAGACAATCAAGCTTTTTCTAATGCTAATTCTCGCTATCAAGCTTATATTAATGAACTTTGCTTGGGTGCTATTTTGCTATGGTTGCAAGAAGACTGGACACCGCAGACAAAGGTTTGGCCAAGTACAACTGCTCTACCTAGTTTCTGGGAACTGGTTAATGGAATTGGTATCACGCTTGATGTAACAAGATTAGTCTTGGTTCCTAGCGAGGCAATTGATTTGAGTGAATTGCGAGTACCCCAAGAATGGGTGGATATTCCTAGTTGGGTAGGTGATTATTATTTAGCTGTGCAAGTTGAACCAGACGAAGGCTATGTTAGGGTTTGGGGTTATTGTAGCCATGAAAAACTTAAAACTCAAGGCAGTTATGATGCCAGCGATCGCACTTATTCTTTGGATGCCGCTGATATAATCAACGACATCAGCGTTTTAGCAGTGGCGCGTCAATTGTGCCCAGAAGAACCCACTCGTAGCAACATTGAAGAGATTCCGAGCTTATCACTACAACAGGCACAAAATTTAATTACCCGTTTAGGAAACCCGGAAATACTTACACCCCGGCAAGAAATCCCTTTTCAACTGTGGGGTGGATTAATTCAACATGGCGGTTGGCGACAAAACTTATATCAACGACGCTTAGGATTACCAGAACAGTGGTCAGTTCTCCAATGGTTGCAAAGCGGTGTTTCTCAGGTTGCTGAGGCTGTCGGTTGGCGAAGCTTTGATTTACAATTGAGTGCTGGTGGGGCGCGGAGTGCCGAAGATAGAGAACCAACTACTATTCTCTCTCGTCGGTTAGCGATGCCTACGGCGGGCTACGCCTACGCAGGTCAAATTTACGAGCTTATGATAATACCACAAGTTGAGACAGATGCAACTATTTGGCGTTTTGAATTACGTAACGCCGCGATCGGTGCAGCTATTCCTGGTGGTTTTAAACTCCGATTACTTACCGAAGATTTACAGCCTTTTCCCAATAATGAAGATGTAGCGACAACGGCTGTAGAACAACTCTACGTAGAAGTTGCCTTAGAAGCAGGAGAAAACATAGTCTGGGAAATAGAACCTTTTCCCGACAACTATAATTGGGAAATACTCAAGTTTTAAAAAAGAATTTAGCTTGAACAGCCATCTTGCCTCTCACTCAGTCCGTTAGGACGAGTGACATGCTGGGCTACACAGAGGCTGAAATGCGATCGCTCACCTGTGCTGACCTGACCGACCCCGACACACTGGCGGACAATCGCGCAATTCCGGGCGCTGCATCCCGATGTCACACTAATGGATTTACGGATGCCAGAACTGAGCGGCGTTGAAGCCATTACCGCGATTCGCAAAGACTGCCCCGATGCTCGGATTATCATTCTCACAACCTACGATGGCGACGAAGACATCTATCGCGGACTTTTTGCAAAAACTGGGTGTGAGCGATCGCACTCAAGCAGTCGTGAGTTCACTTTGATTTAAACCCCGACTGAAACTGGTACTACATACAGAATAGATGTAGGGGTCTTAAACCCTTGACTTTACGATAAACCAGGAGTCAGAATACAGAATTCAGAATTCAGAATACTCTACCCATGACTGAACCAACTTCTGCAAAAGCGATCGTTATTTTCGATATAGATGGCGTTGTGCGCGATGTTAGCGGTTCTTATCGCCGTGCGATCGCAGATACCGTAGAACATTTTACCACCCAAGCATATCGGCCAACCCCACAAGATATTGACCAACTCAAGTCTGAAGGTCTATGGAATAACGATTGGGAAGCCTCGCAAGAATTAATTTACCGCTATTTTGAAACTCAAGGACAAACCCGCGAACAACTGCAACTAGATTATCATGCGATCGTTGCCTTTTTTCAATCCCGCTACCGAGGGACAGACCCAAATAATTTTACTGGGTATATTTGTAATGAACCTTTATTATTACAACCTAGCTATTTAGAACAACTTACCCAAGCTGGGATTGCTTGGGGATTTTTTAGCGGTGCAACTCGTGCTTCTGCTAACTATGTATTAGAAAAACGCCTCGGCTTAGAATCTCCGGTGTTGATTGCGATGGAAGATGCGCCAGGTAAACCAGACCCCACAGGACTTTTGTCCACAGTTCGTCAGTTAGATAATGGAATTGAGGAAAAATTAGCTGTAGTGTACGTGGGAGATACGGTAGCAGATATGTATACCGTCGAGAAAGCACGGCGTTTAGATTCTTCTCACAGTTGGTTTGGTGTAGGGGTTTTACCGCCCCACGTCCAGGAAACAACAGCCCGTAGTAATGCATACAGTGAGACACTAATAACAGCAGGAGCAGCATTAGTTTTGCGTAATGTGCAAGAATTAACCCCAAGGCAGATTCAAGAATTGGTAAGTTCATCAACCTAATCTGTGTTCTAAGATGAATCAAGCTATGCATGGATGAATGACAATCTTGCTTTAATCATTGGGAGATTATAAAAATGTCTGCACTTAAACTACCTAACGGCCCTCAAACTCACCCTTGGGTACAGACCTATCAGTGGCTGACCAACCCCTTAGAATACATGGAAGACTGTGCTAAACGCTATGGTGATATCTTCACCCTCCGAATCGGCCCAGTTTTTACTCCTCAAGTATTCATTAGTAATCCCCAGGCGATTGGGCAGATTTTTACCACCGATCCCAAACAATTAGATTCTGGTACAGCAGCAGGTTCAGGAACGCCTTTATTAGGGCCAAATTCTCTACTATCCTTAGAAGGAAAAACTCACCAACGCCAGCGTAAATTGCTGACACCTCCTCTACATGGCGAGAGAATGCAAGCTTATGGTGATTTAATTGGCGACATCACCAAGCAAGTAACTAGCGAGTGGCCAGTCGGGGAAACCTTTACAGTCTTGTCATCGATGCAAAAAATCTCCTTTCAGGTGATTTTGAAGGCTGTATTTGGTCTAAAAGAAGGACTTCGTTATGAAAAACTCAAAGAAATCCTGATTGCTATCCTGAATCCAAAAAGACCTATTTTGCGGTCTATATTCTTGCTGTTCCCATTATTACGACAGGATTTAGGCCCTCGCAGTCCTTGGGGAAGTTATCTACGTTTGCGGCAGGAAATGGACGCTCTCATCTATGCTGAAATTCAAGAGAGGCGATCGCTTGCAGACCAATCTCGAAGTGATATTCTGTCTTTAATGATGGCGGCTCGTGATGAAGCAGGGGAACCGATGACGGATTTGGAATTACGTGATGAGTTGATGACTTTGTTAATTACAGGTCATGAAACTACAGCAGGTTCTTTAGCATGGGCGCTGTACTGGATTCATCATCAGCCTGAAGTCCGTGAAAAACTGCTGCAAGAATTGGATAGCCTGGGGGACAACAAAGACCCAAACGCCATTTTCCGATTACCCTATTTAAATGCGGTTTGTTCAGAAACAATGCGCCTATATCCGGTGGCGATGTTGGGATTAAATCGATTGGTTAAATCCCCTTTAGAAATTGCAGATTACAAATTTGACCCTGGTATAATATTGGTTCCTTGTATTTATTTGAGCCATCATCGAGAAGATTTATACCCCAATTCCAAGGAGTTTCAGCCAGACCGTTTTCTAGAACGCCAATTTACCCCAGCTGAATTTTTGCCCTTTGGTGGAGGTAATCGTCGCTGTATTGGCATGGCATTTGCGCTGTTTGAGATGAAACTGGTATTAGCAACTGTACTATCTAATTGGCAAATGAAGCTAGCTGATACAAAGCCAGTACTGCCAATACGGAAAAACGTGGTGTTAGCACCAGGCGGTGGTGTACCAATGGTAGTAATTGGAAAGCGTCAGCAAAATCAGCAAGTTCTTGAGACTAACTCAGTTTGACATACTCCCCGGCGTGAACGCACGGGGATTCTAGCTTCAAACAGCAATTGCAGTCTGAGACTGTCTGACATTACCTAAGCTAACAGTCGATGCCCCGACTGCTTGAATATTACGTGCGGCGTTCTCATCTCTCCCATTCACGGATTGACAGGATGGGCAACGCCACTCTCTAACAGACAAATCCAAACTTTCTAGAACGTGTCCACAATCAGAACAAGTTTTACTGCTGGGACACCATCTATCAATAAATACAACAAGCTTATTTTTCTTTTTGGCAATCCATTCTAG
>NZ_JABXKI010000020.1 GCF_017115095.1 Nostoc sp. NMS4
CATCGTTACATTCTTTACACGGTCTTGTTTTCAGCCTTGTTTGTCGCCCCGTCAGGTCCAATCTATATTACAGGCATTAATATCACTAAATTATATTCACTATAATTCAATTAATTTGAACAATCTCCATAAAAGTAACCGAAGAGCCAGTTTTTAACAAACGTGTGGTTATGTTTACTGGGTACTATCCAATTATTCTTTATCCACCACTAGTAAGACGTTTATACACTAAGGATTTTACAAGTCGAGAGCATCTGAAAGCTTCGTTTCAAGGATGCGTTCAATTACCAAATGGAAATGGTACGGCCAAACAAGGTGTCAGTGAAAAGCAATTTTTTCGCCATTTACTGTGTGCTTTTCTAGAGAATCTTATCTGTCAAGCGGTGGAATTTGAAATTCCTGGTTCGTCTCGACGTTACTCAGCCGATTTTATCCTTTACCATCAATCTTCTGGGTTAGCTCTCGATATTGAGATTGATGAACCTTATACTGGAGATACAGGTAAACCTCACCACTGTATTGATGTTGATGATGATAAAATCCGTAACCGTTTTTTCTTGGAGCGCAATTGGGGTGTGGTGAGATTTGCAGAAGTTCAGGTGGTGCGTCATCCTTGGAGTTGTTGTAAGGCGATGTCTACTACGGGCTGCGCCTACGCTCAAATCATCGCTCGGTTGACTGGAGATGATAGCGTATTCATATTATTGCAAAAATTAGCTGATGTTCCTTTACAAAAACAGTGGACAAAGCGTGAGGCTAGGCTGATGGCTAAGAACAATTATCGTCAGTCTTATTTACCAAAAATGGGAAAATAAAACTAGAGATAGTACCTTTAATAGTCATATAGTCTCCCCAAAATAGGGCTACCGTGTACACACAAGTATTTGAGAGTTGTCCCACACCGTTTTAATCCTGTACAAAGATATGTGTACACGGTAAATTATGGGTAAAGAATTGGGAGGGTATTACATCGATTTTGTCAACCTCGCGTTAACTAATCTTTTTGGTTTTCTTACACATTGTTTTTTTGATTTGCGGTGTGACTTCCATTTACGAATGCTCATGACAATTGAGCCAAAGTCCCGACTGGCGAAGGCTGTTGTTTTATTCGCACTGTGCCAAATTGTATCCGCCTCAGTTGGTTCAAGTGGAGGTGTACAGCGATCGCAATATCGATCAAATAGCTGGCGTGGGTCAGGATGATAAACTATTCGGTGTTGAGTTAGCAAAGCCGATGTACCTAGCAAATTCCGTGCTAACTTGTAGCCAGCATTGTTTCTGTTTCCCTCAAATTGGCCATGAGTTAGTAAAGTACGTAGGCGTAGCCCGCCGAAGGCATCGCTCAAAGTTAAACAGATAGACAAAGGAACAGACACTCCGCTAGCGCGTAGTTGTTTAAGAGATGAGCGATTATCTCTGGTTGTAGCCTGTGTTACTGTCCCTCGTCGGCAATAAATAGGGGTTGCTGAAGAAGAAAGAAAAGCTTGCAGTCTCTAGATTATCTGACCAAAGAAGTATATTCAGGTGCAAGATTTGAGGGTAGAATAGCTCAAAATCCTTGCATTTACGTGACTAACGCTCAGAAATGTGTCATTAGTAACCATGTACCGAAAACAGGGTCAGGCGGCAATCTCACCAGAAAACTTTGAACTTGCGTTTTCTCTGAAGTTATCATTAGATAATCGTTGGGTAGTTCTAGCTTCTTTAATACCCTGGACAGAATTTGAAGAGGAATATTCTTCTGGATTCTCTAGAGAAATGGGAGCGCCCGCAAAGACATTTAGGATGGCGTTAGGTGCATTAATAATTAAAGAAAAACTAGGGATAAGTGATAGAGAAACTGTAGAACAAATAAAGGAAAATCCTTATCTACAGTATTTTATAGGGATGTCACGTTATAGCAATGAAGCTCCATTTGATGCATCAATGTTAGTCCATTTTCGTGAAAGAATCAGTGCTGACCTAGTTAACAAAGTGAATCAAGAAATGGTGAAGAAAATGCTAGAAACAGCATCTTCGATTAGCACTGAAAAAAAAACATCAGAACAAGGAAAAGAAGATAGTACGCCAAAAAATCGTGGGAAATTGATATTAGATGCGACCTGTGCGCCAGGTGATATCAGCTATCCGACAGATTTAGAACTGTTAAATCAAGGGAGAAAGCAGACAGAAAAAATCATCGACTTACTTTATGAACAGGTGAAGCTTCAAGTAGATAAAAAACCAAGAACGTATCGACAAGTAGCAAGAAAAGATTATTTAGAAGTTGCTAAGAAACGTCGCGTATCAAAAAAAGAAAGAAGAAAAGCAATCAGGAAACAGCTTCAATATATCAAAAGAAATCTATCTCATATTGACCAGCTAATCAGCTCAGGAGCATCTCTAAAAAAATTAGCTAAAAGGCAATATAAAATGTTGCTTGTAGTCGCAGAAGTCTATCGTCAACAATTCTGGTTATATGAAAATAAAAAGCAAAGTATTGACGACCGCATTGTCAGTTTAAGCCAACCACATATTCGTCCAATTGTCAGAGGAAAAACTGGTAAAGCCGTAGAATTTGGTGCAAAATTGTCTGCTAGTTGCTTTGAGGGATATGTATTTTTAGACCATATTAGTTGGGATAACTTCAATGAATCGGGAGACTTAAAAGCACAAGTTGAAACGTATAAAAATTTCACTGGTTATTATCCAGAATCGGTTCATGTTGATAAAATTTATCGGACTAGAGAAAACCGAGCTTGGTGCAAAGAAAGAGGTATTGTCATGAGTGGTCCTCTTTTAGGAAGACCCCCAGCAAATGTTAGTAAAGAAAAAAAGAAACAAGCATTGGAATCTGAGAGAATTCGTAATTGTATTGAGGGAAAGTTTGGGCAAGGTAAAAGAAGATTTAGCCTCAATCGGGTGATGGCGAAACTATCTCATACTTCTCAAACTGCAATTGCTATTACTTTTTTAGTGATGAATCAATAACCCACCTATCAAGGATTTTTTGTGCTTTTTTATGTCTATTTTTCAAAAATAGAACTTTTTTACAGTCTTGCATAACTGAAAATTATCATCTTGGGATTTATACACAATAAGGGCTTATATCTGAACCTTGTTTGAATAACTAGTCAACCCTCCTCTTACTTTTTTACTACTTTTTCAGCAAACCCTAAATAGATGGAAAAACTCGACTTCAACAAAATCCCTATCCTCCTCATTGCCTGTCTTGGGCTACGGGAGCAACGTGATTTGGTGAGATCGGGTAAAAAACAAGCGATCGCTAAAAACCACATTTAAGTACAAGGTAGTTTTATTAACTAAATTAATAATGAGTTGCATGA
The DNA here is from genome assembly GCF_017115095.1 of Nostoc sp. NMS4. Taxonomy (GTDB): domain Bacteria; phylum Cyanobacteriota; class Cyanobacteriia; order Cyanobacteriales; family Nostocaceae; genus Nostoc. Next base: position 3,327 of record NZ_JABXKI010000020.1, read on the forward strand.
GAATTAGTCTTGATGAGATATCTCACAAAGACTACTAGCAAGCTATTTGACGATTATTAAAAAAATATCCGCAATCAAAATAAATCACTTAGTATTAATTATAACTCATAACTAATTCAAGACGGAATTAAAGTATAAAATTTATCAAGCGGTTTGGGGTTTGATAAACGAATTGAAGATAGAATTGCAAAAATTGTCCCAGCTTCTAGCTATCCATTGACACCGAAGATGTAACAGAATTTCAGCATTATTTTTTAACCAAAACTTACTGTTTCCTTTCATGCGTAAGTTAACGACTTGACGACACCGTAAGCAAAGTTGTGGAAGGAGTTAATAATAAACTCAAGTTAATTAAAAGATTGGGCTATGGCTTTCGCAACTTTGAAAATTTCAAATTACCAAGTTTATTAACTTGGCATTTTGGTATTAATTATTCATAAAGGAAGGGATAGAACCTTAATATTTATCGTTCAGTTAAAGTTATTTGGGTAACTAATGATTGGAATTGTCCTCCTAGTACCAGCATTTTCTTTGCTTCTGGTGTTCACTTCCCTGCGAATGGAAAGGTGTATAAAATAGAAAAACTAAAAGCTTTCAAACAACGTTGAGGAGAAGGAAGATTAATAGAATTTCAACATTATCCTCAACAATAATTAGAAAAATACTAAGCTGAGAAGGAAGGGCTGAAAATTGCTGTAGAAATCAAAAGTTTCCTTATATTTAAAGTACAATCCTCATACTCAAATCCAACCACTTCGACTGAGTAATGGGCGCACTGCTAGAAATATAGTCAACACCCGTTTGGGCCACACCCCGAATCGTTTCCAAAGTCACATTCCCCGAAGCTTCAATTTTCACCCGACTATCCTGCTGGCGAATCAACTGTACCGCCTGACGCATCAGATCCAAAGGCATATTGTCCAACATAATAATGTCAGCTTTGTGCTGCAAAGCTTCTTTCACCTGCTCTAAACTTTCCGTCTCCACCTCTATAGTCAACGGATAAGGAATCTGAGAACGAATACGGGTAACAGCTTCTCCAATTCCCCCAGCAGCCGCAATATGATTATCCTTAATCATCACCGCATCATCCAATCCCATACGGTGATTAATCGCCCCACCTAAAGCAGTCGCGTACTTTTCCAAGAGTCTTAGCCCTGGTGTAGTTTTACGCGTATCCACCAACCGAGCAGGTAAATCAGCAATTTTCTCTACATATATATTAGTCAGCGTAGCAATCCCACTCAACCGCATAACCAAATTGAGCGCCACCCGTTCCCCCATCAACAGCGCATCCAGCGAACCATGAATTTCAGCTACTACCTGTCCCGACTCACACCATGCACCTTCATCCGCCACCGCTACAAAGCTGACCTTCTCATTCAAAATCTGAAACACCCTCGCAGCAACGGGTAAGCCAGCAATAATCCCAGAAGCTTTAGCAATCCACTTAGCAGATATTAGTGTCACATCTTCTACTAGTAGCGTATTTGTAGTGCGATCGCCCCTACCAATATCCTCCAACAACCAGCCATGCAACAGAGGGTTTAAA
>NZ_JABXKI010000356.1 GCF_017115095.1 Nostoc sp. NMS4
GGTAACATTATCACTCTTATTGGCTTTGTTGCAAATCAGAGACCTATCTTTTTTTACCACAAAATGTTACGTGCTTTACATACAAAGCTTTTTAGCCTATTTCGTCGCCCCTTCAGGGATAGGTGATATAGCAACCTGTTAACAAAGGCTTCCTGAGATTTGAGTGGATAATGTGTCTTTTCAGATTTAAGTGGATAATGTGTCATGGTTCAATTACTCCAATTCGCTAGACTTCTTGATTGTCAAAGATGATTTGAAAATGAGCTTCTGTAATAAGCTTGTTCACAATCTTTAGATACTCCTCTGCATCATTGCGCTTACGAAATCTGGCAACGCAAATGTTAGCGGCTGGAGGTTCACATCTGAAAACAGCCCACGGGCTTAGAGTAGTGCGATAGGATTGCATGGTTTATTTTTCTTCCCTCGATACACGTTAAAAAACACCAGCGCAAAGCTTGACCAACCCCACGCTGGTGTGACTTTCTGTAAATTCATGAACACTTGATAAATGGGGTCATTCCATAGGCATTACTCCTCTGCTTCAGAGTCGAAATCAAACTCTAGATAACGACGTACATCTGTACTGTTGCGAAAGTTAAAATCTGCACTTTCACTCACTAGTACAGCGCGGCGTAAATAAACCAAGTATTTTTGTGGGAGAATAATTAATTAGATTAAAACAACTTTTTGTTGATGAGCAAGGAGTCAGGGTGTGGCACGATTAGCTCCAAAAGTATTAAATTTGAACGAGAGTGATGCCTGCGGCGGGCTACGCCTACGCTCAGAACTGCAACAGTTGGTAAACCGACACAATACAGCGCAACAAATAGTACTGCGTGCAAAAATAATTCTCCTAGCATCAGAGGGAAAAAATAATGGAGAAATTGCTAGAACATTAGATGTAAGCCTTGATATGGCTCGTTTATGGCGAAACCGATGGTTTGAAACTAGCGGTAAAAAGTTGCCTAGTTTAGAGAGATTACAAGATTCGGAGCGTATTGGGGCACCAGTAAAATTTAGTATGGAGCAAGTAATCGAGCTATTCGCCCTTGCATGTTCAAAACCCGAAGACTATGGACGACCAATAAGTCATTGGACACCAAGAGAACTAGCAGATGAAATTATAAAACTTGGCATTATCGAAAGCATATCTGTCCGTCATGTTGGAAGATTATTAGAGGAGGCAGAACTTAAACCACACCAGAGTCGTTACTGGTTAACCCCCCCCTGAAGATGAAGAATTTGACGCAAAAGTTGAAGATATTACTGGTTTATACATCAGCGCGATCGCTCGTCATCAAAACGGAGAGCGCACAATATCGATTGATGAAATGACGGGTATTCAAGCTACAGAGCGTCTAGAACAAGATTTGCCGATGCGACCAGGTAAAGTTGAAAGACGAGAGTTTGAGTACGTTCGTCACGGTACACAAAGTTTGATTGCTAATTTTGATGTCGCTACCGGTAAGATTATTGAGCCGACTTGTGGAAATTCTAGAACCGAAGAAGATTTTCTCGTCAATATTCGTAGAATTATTGAAAGTGAACCCGATGCCAATAAATGGCACTTAATCATGGATTGTCTGAATATTCATCAGTCTGAGTCGCTAGTTCGTTTAGTTGCAGAAAAAGAAGGTTTAGATATTGATCTGGGTATTAAGGGAAAAAGCGGTATACTCAAATCCATGAAATCCCGTACTGCTTTTTTGAAAGACCCAACACATAGAATCGTCTTTCATTACACACCAAAACATTCTTCTTGGCTCAACCAAATTGAGATTTGGTTTAGTATTTTAGTTCGTAAGTTACTAAGAAGAGCTAGCTTCAAAAGCCAGGATGACCTCAAAACTCGAATTCTTGGATTTATCGACTATTTTAATAAAACAATGGCTAAACCTTTTAAGTGGACGTATAAGGGAAAAGTGTTAGCTATCTAATACTTGGCTTATTTCCGCCGTGCTGTACTAGTGACAACGAGCGTAAACTCTCCTCAGCTTTATGTATTGCTGTGAGGAATTTAGTCATTTCTTTAGGTGGTGCTGTCACGCGGATTTTGATTCTTCCCATAGGCTATTCCTAGCTAACTATTCTGGTAAACAACTGTACAAATGCACCTCATCTCAATCACTGCAACTGATACAAGGACACTGGTAGCCTGAAATACCCTTCATCGGTCTTCAATGGCTAATGCACTCAAAGGTGCGAGTTTACCCCGTTCTGACTTGAGCTATGGAAGTGAGACACTTAATGTGACACCAGCCAAAATACCTGTCCTTTACCCAAGTCAGTTACCTGGCTGGTGTTTTTGTTGTCTATCGAAGCAAGCATACTTGCTTTTACTAACGAAAGTCAAGTGTGCTTGCTTAATTTGCTATTATGTCAAGAAAGAAACGACCGGAAAACCCAGAAGATATGCCAGCGTTGCAGATATTGCGTGAAGCCGTTGGTTTGACACAGGCACAGCTAGCCAGCCGTATTCCTGATAAAACCAGAAAAAAGACTCTAAGCCGTCAAGTTATTAGTGGATGGGAAAGAGGTGAATATGAACCAGAATTAACAATTCTCCAAGTCAAGGCTTTGTGCCGCGCTTTAGGTAAATCACTTGATGAGCTACCAGATGATTTTGGGAAACCCACTCAACTAATTAAACCTGAAAACTAAAAAGCATCGTTACCGCACTCCTCAGCAATGGGGAGTCTTTTTGCGATAGCGGCTCACACTTCCATCTATACACATGACTGGAATACGAAGCGGCGACAGGTAAATGTAAACCTCTAGAATGCTTACTCATAAAGGGTTTGAATCTATTTGCAGTAATTTTGTCTAAGAAGTTCTTGGACGAATTTTGCACATAGGGGAAATAAGCACTAAAAAACCCCTTGATTGCTTATTTTAAGGGGTAATTGATGGTTGAGTGATAAGGTTTATTTATCTCTGTCCTGAAGTAGCTTGTTAATTAACTCCTGTTGCTGCTTCATTTGCTCCCTGAGTAGGTCAATCTCTGACTGTTGCTGTACCTGTTGAGTAGTGGTAGCTGGTAAATGAGGATTAGTTTTGTCTGCAAATATCGCTACATCTTGGTAGTGCTTGTTTGACACTTCTATTTTATGTCCACACCAGTAGCTAACTTTTTTTTCATCAATCCCTAAATCAAAAACTGCATGAGTAATATAGGTATGCCGCGTGTTGTATGGCGATAAATATTTTGTGAGTTTACCTTGTTCTATTAATTGAGTAATTATTCCCTTGCGATTGCATTTACCTTTTTTCCTTCCGCGCCAAAATTCCGCAAAAACTGTATCATTAATAGTCTTTTCCAGCTTAGACTTAAAAACGACTTCGTTCGGTTCCCCTTGTGGAATAGATTTCAAAAAGTTCCACAATTCCTCATCCTTTGGCATCGGGAATCTTCTTGTTTCTTCACCCTTGTAAGTCCTATCATTTTTTAATGGGTAAAACTTTTTTGTTACCCTATCATAAGTTCTACGAATTAAAACACGTTCCTTATCCCATTCAATATCACCCCAATACATTGCTATTGCTTCACCTGTACGGCATCCAGTAAGAAATTTAAACTTTAAAAAATTAAACCAGTATGGATAATTTACTTGAACATAGTCAAGTATTATTTGTGCTTCATCCCAGGTGTAAGCTTTACCTCTATCTAGTACGTCATTATCAGCCTCTATTTCAACTTCGTTTTGAGTTTTTCCTTGTGCGCCTTTGCTAACTATTTCTTCGGACATACCTTCATAAGGATTATGAGATAAAAGCTTTTGTTTCATTCCCAATAGATAAGCTTTCGAGAGATTAGATAGTACCGCTTTTACGGTTTTATGATTCCTATTCTCTACTAACCAATTTCTAATTTTTATAGCATCCTCAGTTTTTGTAGCCTCAATTGCTGACTGAAGATGATTTTTGTATCTCCCTTGATATTTACCCTCATAAAAACTTTCTCTCAACCCTTGTTTCCTGTACTCGCAGTACATATCCCACACTTCCATTAGGGATAGTTGAGGCTTAGGTGGTAGTTGACCATCTGAGGTGGTAGCACTCTCTACTATCTTTAGGTCAGGTATGAGCTTTTGCTCTATTAAAATTTCTCGGTACTTACCCTCATCAAATTTACCGTCAGGCGTGGTTAGCTTCCAATCTTCCATCGCCAGTTGCAACCGAGGCGTTAGCGCCTGTGCTTTAGTCTCCCATCCATCAACATTAGAGATACCCGTCTTTAGTTTTTTTTGGTTAGGTTCGCCAGGGAAGTGAGTACGGGGAAAACAAGCTTTAATGCTATTACCGTCAGGGCGTACAGTTACTTGCCCTTTTTTAGCCTTACCCGATGGTGTTTTTGCACTGTTAGTCATAATGCTCAATTAATGCTCAAAGTGTGGAAGTCAGTTCTTCGACAACTATTATATGAGCATTATACATGATAGCGTTGTCTTCTTGAATAGACAACGCCGCGACATAACTCCGACTACCCCCACATGGAATATTGCAACAACCCCCGCACCACTAACGCTTCCAGTTATCCAACCTGTTGAAGTCCGTATCCCCACAGTCGAAATTCGGGATACAGCCAACAACGTACTGGTAAGCTGTATCGAAATTCTCTCCCCCGTAAACAAACGCGAACCAGGTATTACTGACTACCGCAAGAAACGCCAGCGTTTATATAATGCCAACGTCCATCTAATTGAAATTGACTTGCTGCGTCGGGGAAATCGACCATTTAACGTGTCGCGGAAGTCCCCACCTTCAATGTACTCATAAGGTGGGGATTGTG
>NZ_JABXKI010000399.1 GCF_017115095.1 Nostoc sp. NMS4
CCGCGCCAAAAGCCAGTTCCTCGCTAAAATGAGCCACGAACTGCGGACTCCCCTCAATGCCATTTTGGGATTTACTCAGTTGATGAATCGCAATGAGAAGATTCCCTCTGAGTTTCAAGAGGATTTAGGCATCATCAGCCGTAGTGGAAAACACTTGCTAACTTTGATCAACGATGTGCTGGAAATGTCCAAAATTGAAGCAGGTCAGTTGCAGTTAACGGAAAGCTGTTTTGATTTTCATCACCTAATCTATTCTATTAGGGATATGGTTGGCCTCAAAGCTTTAGAGAAAGGAATTGATCTGATCATAGAGCAGCATCCTAGTGTTCCTCGCTATGTATATGGTGACGAGTCAAAACTGCTCCAAATTCTGCTAAACCTATTAAGCAATGCGATCAAATTTACGACAAAAGGCAGTGTCACTCTGCGATTAGAAGCTTTGACTACGACAGTGGGCAGCATCAACTCACTTGATTCAATTTCTACACATAATTCCCAACCAATCATCACCCTTCACCTGGAAGTTGAAGACACTGGATGTGGTATCGCTCAGTCTGATATCGAGACTGTGTTTAAACCCTTCACGCAAACAGAACTAGGTCGCCATGCTCAAGGTACAGGCTTAGGCTTATCAATTAGCCGTCAGTTTGCCCGTTTAATGGGTGGTGATATTACAGTGCGAAGTATCCTGAATCAGGAGTCAATCTTCATTTGTGAGATTTTACTGAGTCTGGTAAACTCAGTAGATATCATCGCGTCGGAAACGACTTGCACTGTTATCGGTCTAGAACCGGGACAGCCCAATTATCGGATTCTGGTGGCGGAAGACTTGAGAGAAAATCGCCAGTTGCTCGTCAGGCTATTGGAATCAGTTGGCTTTGAGGTCTATGCAACCGAGAACGGAAGAGAAGCGATCGCTCTGTGGTCAGAATGGCATCCCCACCTGATTTTAATGGACATTCAAATGCCCGTGATGGATGGCTACGAAACTACCCGGCAAATTCGAGGAAGTAAGAAAGGTAAAGATGTGGTAATTATTGCGCTGACAGCCCATGCCTTTGAGGAAGACTACACCACCAGCACTCAGGTAGGCTGCAACGACCACATCACCAAACCATTTCTAGAAAGTGTCCTATTTGATAAAATCGCACACTACTTGGGAGTCCGCTACCGCTACCGCGAAGAAGCTGTACCGAGGTTAGATCACCAAGCTTTATCTCAAAAATCCCTAACCGCCCAAGATTTACAAGTAATGTCGCCAGAGTGGATTATTCAGGTGCATCAAGCAACTCTGGATCTCAACGATACCGAACTCTACAACCTCATTGCTCAAATCCCTAATGAAGAGCAAGTTCTTGCCAATGCTCTAAAATATCTAGTCGATAACTTTCAGTTGGAGGCGATCGCAACTCTAAGCCAAACTCACGAAAAAGACTATGGCTAATTTTATTAAATCCCCTTCGGAAACTAATATCCTCATCGTGGACGATACCCCCGACAATCTACGGTTGTTAATCAAAATATTAGAATCCCAGGGTTATATTATCCGTAAATCTCTGAATGGGAGAATGGCATTACAAGCTGCTTATCGACATCCACCAGATTTAATTCTGCTTGACATATTTATGCCTGAAATGAATGGCTTTGAGGTTTGTCAAGAGTTGAGATCATCAAAAATAACAGAGCAAATTCCCATTATTTTTATTAGTATCCTTGATCAAATAAATGATAAAGTGCAGGGATTTGAAGTGGGTGGACAAGACTATATCACCAAGCCTTTTGAAGAACTTGAAGTGCTAATGCGAGTCAAAAACCAACTACTCATCAAACAGCAATACCAACAACTTGTTGAACAAAATCAACGTCTAGAGCATGAAATTCAGAAACGCCTGAAGGCTGAAGCAGAGGTAATACAGCTATCCCTAACTGATGAGTTGACAGGACTACATAATCGACGTGGTTTCTTTTTGTTGGGAAATCAGCAATTCAAAATTGCCCAACGCACACAAATGTTCTGCTGTGTTTTGTTTGTTGATGTAGATGGTTTAAAGCAGATTAATGACTCTCTAGGGCATAAAATAGGAGACAGAATGCTCGTTGACACAGCCCAATTACTAAAGCAAACCTTCCGTGATTCGGATATTATTGCCCGTATAGGGGGAGATGAGTTTGTAATCTTAGTTTCTGTCGAGTCCAGGAATACAGATGAATTTTATCTTCGATTGCAAGCAAATATTGATCGCTATAATCAAGAGCATAATTACTCGTATCAACTATCTGTCAGTGTTGGTGTGACACAATGCGCTTTAAATCAAAACGTTTCACTAGAACAATTGATAGAAGAGGCTGACAGGCTAATGTATGAGCAGAAACGCGCTAAACGCCTCGTAGATCAAACGTAAGAATTCAGCACCCAGGAGTCAGGAGTCAGAATTTATAAGGAATCTAAAATAATTAGTATATTTATTCATAAAATGTTCTGATGATTCTTCAACTATTCTGACTCCTGAATTCTTAAGATCAAACCAACAAAGCAATGCAATCTTGCGAGGTCAAAGAAAAAACAAGCGATGCTGATAATAATGCTGAAAACACTGGAGAAACAGGGTAGACATTGCCTCTCGGTACTGCTTTCATTTCACATTCACAATAATTCAGATAAGATCGATATATTTAAGGTAAATAATTTTCATCTAATAATTGAACAAGAGTATAAGGACACTTTTCTAGAAAAATAGTTAAATCGGTTTTTATTTTTACAAAATCAACCGCACTTTGATAAATATTCTCTAAATCATCCTGTAACTTGTTTGTTAAATTCGTCGTTAAATGATTATTTAAGTCATATCTAAAGGTTTTAAGTTCTCCAATCCAATGACGATAGTTTCTTTCATATTCTACCTGCCAATATTGGAGTAATAGTATATGAATAATAATTTGCCTTAAAAGACTTTTTGCTTTAGCTAAATCTCTTTTCCCCAAACTGATTAATTCGTCAATTAAATTTTCTAAGTCAAGTTTCTTAAACTGTTTTTCTTTTAATAATTCAATAGTTTCTTCTAACCATAAATTTTCATCGGTTTCATAGAGTTGTTTTAAGTTGGTAGTAATTGTCATATTTTTACCTTCTACCTACATTCCATAATTTAATCATATACGATTATAAATTTATAGATCCAACCCACCAAAATAAATATAGAGAGGGTGTTTGAAACTAAGTAGGTAGAGATAATTAAATATAAAATAAACTCTTAGTTTGTAGTGAGCGATTTATCGCTCAGAGCAAGGATTCTCAGGACTAAAGTCCTGACCCTTCGGGTTCGTTAGTCGCTCATGGGGGAAACCCCCAAGACCGCGCTAACTCACTACAAACTTTAATTTATATTGAGTCAGAGTTATACTCTTAATCAGCAAAGCTTAAAAATCTACGCCTCTTTTCAGTTCTACACCTTGGTTAGCATAGTGTTTGTGACAATAAACCTCTGAGTGAACGCTAGCCAAATCGAAGTAGGCTGGTGGATTTTGACAACGACCAGTGATAATAATTTCAGTATCGCGGGGTTTGCGGAGTAAAGCTTGGACAATGGGTTCAACGGGGAGTAACTCTAAGTCAACGGTGGGATTGAGTTCATCGAGAATAATAGTTTTATACAATCCAGAAGCGATCGCAACTTTTGCAATTTCCCAACCTCGTTCGGCTTCGACATAATCTAATTCTTGTCGGGAATTTCGCCAGACGATCGCATCTCCACCACAACGTTGATGATCTACCACTTCTGGATATGACTGCTGCAAAGCGGCGATCGCTGCGTCTTCTGTGTAGCCACTACCACCTTTGAGCCACTGCATAATTAATACACGGGTAGAACCTGGATGATTAATTCCCCTCCCAATGGCCTGTAAGGCTTTGCCCAAAGCACTAGTAGACTTACCTTTACCAGCACCAGTATAAATCTCAATGCCTTCCAGGAAGAGGGCTTTGGCTGTTGGGTGGTGATGAGGTTTCATTTCTGAGTGCAAATCTGCAATATCGAGCAACTTTTGGGGTGCGGCGCGTCCGGTGGCGATGATTTCCAACTCTTGAGGTTTGGATTTTAATGTCCGTACCACTTCATCCACTGGTAGCAAACCTAAATCCAAAACTGGGTTAATTTCATCCAAGACGACAACTGAATATAAACCACTAGCGATCGCACCTTTGGCGACATCCCAACCCCGCATTGCTTCATCTCGGTCAAAGGTAGTAATTTCGTCGTGGCCAAAAAATTCTGCTCTCCCGGTGCGAACCTGATCGATTAAATGGGGAAATCCGCGCTGCAAAGCTGCGATCGCGCCATCTTCGTCATAATCGCGTTCCGGCCCTTTTAAAAACCGCAGCAGCAAAACGCGATTAGAATTGCTAGGCGTATTTATTCCCAAGCCAATGGAGCGCAAAACCACCCCCAAAGCCGCTTGGGACTTACCTTTACCTACGCCATCGTAGACGTGAATTTGACCAATCAGCCGTTCTTGACGCACTTGCGCCGTGCGAATACCAATACCGTTCCTTGTCATCTCTTGAAAAGCTATAACTATGGCAGTCTTTAATCTTACCTAACGTCTTGTACTCTCAGATAGAGAAACTGCGCCTCTAACGCCTCTGTACAAGGGTCAGTTCGATCTATTAACAATTCAATAGAGGAATACTGGCACACCCGCATAGTAAAGGACAAGAACAATGGGATAATTTCCCCCATCACCCTTACTATCCCAGTTATACTCACTACAGTTAACCCTTACC
>NZ_JABXKI010000422.1 GCF_017115095.1 Nostoc sp. NMS4
AATTGCCACTAACCCCAATGGACGCTTTTCCAAACAACCCCCTAAGTATGCATAATTGAAGAATTCAGAAGTCAGAATCAAGACGCTCTCTACGAGAGAGACGCTAAAAGCGTAGCTTGCAACTCTTACAGAGTAAGCGGACTCGCTTGCCGCCGGCGCTATCGAGCGTCTTGAAGACCACCAAATTGAAAATTTGGTGGGGGTCTTAAACCCGATTATTCAGACGCGACGCTCGATGACTCGCTAACGCTACGCTATCGAGTACTCGCTAACGCTGCGCTATCCACCAGTCATACAGAATTCATTCTGAATTCTGACTCCTGAATTCTGTTCGATAAAGTGACCTTTTTGGGAAACTAGTGCTTGTTGTCGCAATAACAGGTTTTGAGTAGGCAGATTTTAAGAATGGAGCTAAGCGGATTCGAACCGCTGACCCCCTCAATGCCATTGAGGTGCGCTACCAACTGCGCTATAACCCCTTAGAATCCATTATGTATAATCGCTTATTTATGAGTCTTTTGTCAAGCTTTTTAGGCAAACCAAATTTTAAATATCTCCTCTCGCACTTAGCACTCTTACGATACTTGCAACAAGTAGGTCATGCAATGCCCCATCAAAAAGTAAACTACTAACATGGCAGCAGCAGCCAGAGCAACTAATGTACCAGCTAACATGAGAGAAAATTCTTTACTCTCGTAGGCTCTTTCCATTAAGTGCAACGACCATGCTACCAAGGCGACATCAAAAAGTAAAATAGGAAGCAACATATTTTTTAATATTTGTTAATACTTGTAAAATAATATTAACACCCTTTTCAGGAAGTGTGTCTAACCTTAGATGGATGTCATTAAATGATAAATGGTGGATCAGGATAATGTTCTGACTGGCACATGGCGATCGCGCAAGTAATTTTTAATTTCTGCTACGCTTACATGTCCGTAATGTAACAGTGATGCGAGTAATGCGGCTTCAGCTTTGCCTTCAGTTAGGGCTGTGTAGATGTGTTCACAATTACCTGCACCGCCAGAAGCAATAACTGGAATTTCTACAGCATCGGCAATTGCCCGTGTGATTTCAATGTCATACCCGGCTTGGGTTCCATCGGCATCCATACTTGTGATTAGCAGTTCTCCAGCCCCCCGCTTTTCAACTTCTTGCGCCCACAATAGGGCATCTAAGCCTGTATTTTCTCTGCCACCCCGCACATACACATCCCACCCTGGATTTTCCGGGTTATTTCTGCGTCTGGCATCAATTGCAACAACTATGCACTGATTACCAAAGCGATCGCTTGCCCGATTAATCAAGTCTGGATCACGCACCGCCGCAGAATTAATACTAACCTTATCTGCACCCGCTCGTAACAAAGCTTTAACATTTTCTAAGGATTGAATGCCACCACCCACAGTCAATGGAATAAAGACCTGTTCGGCAGTGCGGTAGACCACATCTAAAATTGTAGCTCGGTCTTCATGAGTAGCTGTAATATCCAGAAATACTAACTCATCAGCACCGGCTTCGTTGTAAACCTTGGCCAGCTCTACCGGATCGCCCGCATCTTGGAGATTAATAAAGTTAACTCCTTTTACAACCCGTCCCGCCTTCACATCTAAGCACGGTAAGATTCTTTTAGATAACATAATAATTTTTGTACTTCTGGGTAATTGACCGGAATTTAAATTTTAAATTGGCGTGGGTATTCTCAAACTAAAATTTTCATGGGCATTGGGAATTGGGCATGGGGCATTAGGTTATTTATTTTCTTGTCCCTCACTCCCCCTGCCTCCCCTGCCTCCCCCACTCCCCACTCCCTAGTCCCTTATAAAGTAGATAGCTGAATTATGGCGATAATCTCCTCGAAAAAACAGCCTCCAGAACCAAATGGAGAACCAAAGCAGCATCGAGAGTCGGCGAAAGCAACATCCACAGAAAATATTTTGAAGCCTGAAGCTGCTATTGATGAGCAAGAACAGCAGGAAGAGGGTATTCGACCACACCGATTTGCTGATTATATTGGGCAAAAAGATTTAAAGGATGTACTAGATATTGCCATTAAAGCAGCTAAGTCTCGTGGTGAGGTGTTGGATCATTTGCTGCTTTACGGGCCGCCGGGATTGGGCAAAACTACAATGGCAATGATTTTAGCATCGGAAATGGGGGTAAATTACAAAATTACTAGTGCGCCAGCCTTAGAACGTCCACGGGATATTGTCGGGCTACTGGTGAACCTCAAGCCAGGGGATATCTTATTTGTGGATGAAATTCATCGCCTGTCGCGGATGACGGAGGAAATTCTCTATCCAGCGATGGAAGATTATCGCTTAGATATTACTATTGGTAAGGGTTCTAGCGCTCGCATTAGAAGTTTGCCTCTGTCAAAATTTACCCTAGTAGGGGCTACAACACGTGTCGGTGCTTTAACTTCACCACTGCGCGATCGCTTTGGTTTAATTCAAAAACTGCGATTTTACGAAGTTGACGAGCTGACTAAAATTGTACTGCGAACCGCTCAATTACTCAAAACCCCGGTTACAGAAGATGGTGCTACAGAAATCGCCCGTCGCTCACGCGGAACACCACGTATTGCTAATAGATTACTTAAGCGTGTACGTGATTATGCGGAAGTAAAAATAACTGGGGAGATTAATGAAAGCATTGCATCAGAAGCATTGCAACTATTCCAAGTAGATCCTTGCGGTTTAGATTGGACAGATCGCCAAATGCTGAGTGTGATAATTGAACAATTTAACGGCGGGCCAGTGGGGTTAGAAACAATGGCAGCCGCGACAGGTGAAGATACTCAAACAATTGAAGAGGTGTACGAACCTTACCTGATGCAGATTGGGTATTTAACTCGGACTCATCGCGGCAGAATGGCGACGAAGGCAGCATATAAGCATTTGGGATTCACGCCGCCTAATGAACAGTTGTCATTATTGTAATTATGGGCATTGGGCATTGGGCATTGGGCATTGATACTCGTAAATGAGCCTTTGAACTCCATTCCTCTGCCCCATGACAAATGACAAATGACAAATGACAAATGACAAATTAGGTAAACCTAGATGATTAAGTTGATTGGTATTTTTCTCAGTCTGGTACTTGTGTTTGGTTGGGGTACTCCAGTCATGGCACAATCTCAACCGCCGATCGTTACTCAAGAACAGTTAAAACAAGGCGATGAGTGGGCAAATCAAGCGTTTATAGCGACGAATCAAGGTGACTTTGCAACGGCTGAAACTTACTGGACAAAGATTATTGAGCAATTTCCCACAAATGCTGGGGCGTGGAGTAACCGGGGAAATTCGCGGGTCAGCCAGAATAAATTGCAGGAGGCGATCGCAGATTATAATAAAGCCATAGAATTAGCGCCAAATGTCACCGATCCATATTTGAATCGAGGGGCGGCGTTGGAAGGAATGGGAAAATGGGACGATGCGATCGCAGATTATAATCATGTCTTAGAACTCGATCCTGATGATGCAATGGCGTATAATAATCGCGGTAATGCCAAAACAGGTTTAGGAAAATGGGACGATGCGATCGCAGACTACAAAAAATCTAATGAGATCGCCCCGAATTTTGCTTTCGCCCGTGCTAACTACGCCCTCGCTCTTTATGAAACTGGTCAAAAAGAGCAAGCAATCCGCGAAATGCGAAATATTGCCCGGAAATATTCCAAATTTGCTGATGTGCGTGCCGCCCTCACTGCTGCATATTGGGTAAATGGAGAACAAGGTGAAGCCGAAAGCAACTGGGTAGCAGCTTATGGACTTGATAGCCGCTATAAGGATATCGACTGGGTAAAAAATATCCGCCGTTGGCCTCCCAGCCTAGTTACAGCTTTGGATAAGTTCTTGAAAATCCAGTAATTAGCAGGTAAATTAAAGGGGAAGCGATCGCTTCCACCTGATTGTGAGATTTTTTACCGAAAAAATGGGTTTAAAGCCCCGTGCTTCTAGCACGGCTTTTATTTAATTTCCGAATTATTTCTCTGAATACATCATTTTGGGTGCGGTTCGTTTGGGTACAGTATTCCAGAAGTATTTTATATTCTTCATCAGAACATCGCACAGTTAATTTTTTCATGCCGTCATAATGCCGTCTATTATGGTACAATATTAGCATGAAAACACTGAAGTTCAAGTTATATCAACACAAGCGAAATAGATTTCTCAAACGCATGATTAATGCGAGTGGTATAATCTACAACCATTGTATTGCTCTCCACAGACGCTATTATCGAATGTGGGGAAAACACTTGAGTTGTGCAAAACTTCAGTCTCATATTGCCAAGTTGAGAAAACGTAATTCTTTTTGGCAATCAGTAGGTTCTCAAGCAGTCCAAGATATTTGTCAACGCATTGAGAAAGCCTATCAGTTGTTTTTTAAACACAACAAGTCATGTGTTAGACCGCCAGGATTTAAGAAGGTCAGAAAATATAAATCATTCACCTTAAAGCAAGCAGGATATAAGTTTTTAGGTAGCAATAGGGTAAAAATTGGTAATCGAGTTTATCAGTTTTGGAAATCTAGAAAGATTGAGGGAGCAATCAAAACCTTAACTATAAAGCGCACACCATTGGGTGAGTTGTTTATGGTTGTGGTTGTTGATGAAGGCAGTAAACCAGAAGTTGAAG
>NZ_JABXKI010000413.1 GCF_017115095.1 Nostoc sp. NMS4
CGCAATCGGAAAAACCTGGTGCAGTTCACATCGATTTACCAGAAAATATTGCTGCCATGCCTGTAGAAGGCAAACCTTTGCGTAAGGATAGTGGCGAAAAAACCTATGCATCTTTTGCTAGCATTCGGGCAGCCGCCGCCGCAATTTGCCAAGCTGTGAACCCATTAATCTTAGTCGGAAATGGGGCAATTCGCGCTCATGCAAGTGATGCCGTAACGCAATTTGCTACCTTGCTGAATATACCCGTTGCCAATACCTTTATGGGTAAAGGCGTGATTCCCTACACACACCAACTAGCTTTGTGGTCAGTGGGATTACAGCAAAGAGACTTCATTACCTGTGCCTTTGACAACACAGATTTAGTAATTGCGATCGGCTATGATTTGATTGAGTTTTCCCCGAAGAAATGGAATCGTAATGGTGAAATTCCCATTGTGCATATTGGGGTAAGTCCGGCAGAAATTGATAGTAGTTATATTCCTAACGCCGAAGTTGTGGGAGATATTTCAGATTCCCTCTATGAAATCTTAAAATTAGCAGACCGCCAAGGTAAACCCGATCCCTTTGCTATTAGCTTAAGGTCAGAGATTCGGGCTGATTACGAACAATATGCTAATGATGACGGATTTCCCATTAAGCCGCAAAAGTTAATTTATGACTTACGGAAAGTGATGGGACCAGATGATATTGTCATCTCTGATGTTGGCGCACATAAAATGTGGATGGCTCGGCATTATCATTGCCATAGTCCCAATACTTGCATAATTTCCAACGGCTTCGCGGCTATGGGTATTGCTATTCCTGGCGCTTTAGCAGCAAAACTGGTTCATCCTAAGCGCAAAGTTGTTGCTGTCACAGGCGATGGCGGCTTTATGATGAATTCTCAAGAATTAGAAACAGCCTTGCGTGTCGGTACACCCTTTGTCACGATAATTTTCAATGATGGTGGCTATGGGTTAATTGAGTGGAAGCAAGAAAATCAATTTGGTAAAGGAAACTCAGCTTTTGTGCATTTTAGCAATCCTGATTTTGTTAAATTCGCCGAAAGCATGGGTTTAAAAGGCTACCGAGTTGAATCGGCTTTAGATTTGATTCCCACACTTAAAGAAGCCCTCGCTCAAGATGTACCCGCCGTGATAGATTGTCCTGTAGATTATCGGGAGAATCACCGCTTTAGTCAAAAAGCCGGCGAGTTGACTTGTACGTTGTAAAAAATATTGTAGAGACGGATTAATCGCGTCTGTAAAAGAGTTAGGAGTTAGGAGTTATTTATTCCTAACTCCTTATTAATTTCTACTCTTTTAGTAGTATAGTGATTATCACATCAAGAAAGTGTGATAATTATCCTAATATTGGCAAACCTAATCTAAAAAAAATGATTTCTAATGAGTGGAAAGCAAAGAAATTTCCGAATGCCTTGTGAGCAATAAAAGAGGTATAAAGGCATGAATTTTCTCTCATCAAAGAGACAATCATCGATGGCTATAGTTGGGGCGCTAATAATAACTCTGGGAGTAGAGCGAACTGCTACTGCCGCAACATTCAACCCGGCTCCTATTTTCGATAGCGCAGTTAGCTACTCTACCACGATTCCTAGAAGTGAAGGTGGAATAGATACTGCTGATATTTACTACCCAGTTTTATCGGGTAAAGTTACTGATAAGAGTTCACTACCGATCGCGTTATTCTTACAGGGGGCACTTGTTGACAAATCGAATTACTCAAAATTTGCGAACACTGTAGCACGTTACGGATTTGTAGTAGTAGTACCTAATCATGTTAGAACCGCAATCAGTCCAACGGGTGCGATTACAGGCTTGATTGCTGAACAACAGCAAGTAAATGATGTTCTAACTTACATGCTCAATGAGGATTCTAACCCCTCATCACCTGTTGCTAATCTACTCGACCCTAATACACTAGTCTTACTGGGACACTCATTTGGAGGAGCGGTAGGAATAGCTGCGATTCAAGATAACTGTTTTCCTGTGTTATGTACAGCAGATTTTAATCGACCAAAACAACTCAAGGGTGGGGTGTTTTATGGCACAAATTTCCTGATGGGCCAAGGTAGTGGCACACTGCCTGTGATTGATAATGATGGCATCTCCATTGCTCTAGTACAGGGTAATCGAGATGGTGTTGCAACACCGACTAATGCTGAACTAACATATACTCAAATTCAAGACCCAACTAAGGCCTTGATCGCCATTTCTGGTGCTAACCATTATGGCATTACCAATGATGACAATTTAATTCGTGAGCCTAGCAGACCAACGCTAGAGCAAGATACAAGTATTGAAACCATTGCCCGTTGGAGTGCGCTTTTCCTACGAGGAACTGCACTCAATGACTTTCAAGCATTTGATTATGTGTTCAATACAGGTGATGCTTTGGATGGAAATATTACTGTGCAGAGCGTTGCAAAACCTATACCTGAATACACCTCTCTCGTTAGTTTGCTGGGATTAGGGCTAGTAGGCGCAAGTTCATTGCTAAGGTGTAAGCAGAAATTATAAGCCCAAGCGAATGGAATTGACCTTTTTTTAATTAAAAGTTAAAAGTTAAAAATTAAAAAGAATAATAATTTTTAATTAATTAATTTGGGGTACAAGCCCCCACTGATTGCAATTTTTAATTAATAATTTTTAATTTTTAATTGGAGCAAAGCGACTTGCCTGTGGCAGACTGCGTATACATTTGTATTAAACTTAGGTAGATATTTACTACTTGTGCTGGCGTAATTGCTCTACTATATAGTCTTCTAGTTCTTGTTTTTCTCTGTTACTAGCATTTCGTTGATAAGTTCTTCCGGTTTCTTGAATAAACCTACGTTTCTCGCTGGGAGAAGATTTGAGTTTACCTCCAGTTCCTTGCAACTTTTGCTGTAATTCTTCCCAAGTCTTTTCACCCACACTTTCACCGAGTTTGACCAGTGCCTTTGGGAGTAACATTTTTGCCTCTCGTTGAAAATCTTCTTCTGTCTCAAGGGAAGCTAAATCTATATTGCTAAAGTCGATATCGATTTGAAAGTTACTCATAGAATTGTATTTATTCTGTTCAAAATTAATTACCACAATTGGGGGAAGATGGGTTTTCAATTTTCAGCTGCGATCGCAAGATAGTATAATTGTACTGTTTGAAGTTGATAACTGAGTTGAAAACATCAATTCCGAAAGTTGATTTAATACTTCCGGTAGTATAGCCCTACTTAATCATTTACAACAACATTCCCGACTTCTTAAAAGTAGGTAGGAAATCCAAGCCTTTTGAATTTCACTTATATAATAAGATTGCGATATATTCAGGAAGAAGACATATCACTAATCTCCGTACAAGCAACTTAGCAATATTAGAAATGCTATCTTAAAGGCAGGCAAGGTCATTTGCTCAAATTTTGAGGATAATACTATGACTACAACGCTCAAAGAGGCTAATTCTATTGAGTCATTGCTAGGTAAAGAGGCAGAAGACCTGCTTACCCACAAAGCAAAAGTTTCTCGTGATTTAATACATTTGCCAGGGCCAGACTTTGTAGATCGAATCTGGCTTAACAGCGATCGCAATCCGCAAGTATTGCGTAATCTCCAGTTACTTTATTCTACTGGTCGTCTGGCAAATACAGGTTATCTCTCGATTTTACCTGTAGATCAAGGGATTGAACACTCAGCAGGTGCGTCTTTTGCACCCAATCCGATTTACTTCGATCCAGAAAATATTGTCAAGCTAGCGATCGCCGCAGATTGTAATGCGGTTGCTACAACTTTGGGAACACTAGGCATTGTATCACGGAAATATGCCCACAAGATTCCCTTTATTGTCAAAATTAATCACAACGAATTACTGACTTTCCCCAATCAATTTGACCAGGTATTGTTTGCAGATGTGGAACAAGCTTGGAATTTAGGGGCGGCGGCGGTAGGTGCGACAATTTACTTTGGTTCCGAGAATTCTACTAGACAAATTCAGGAAATCAGCAAAGCTTTTAAACGCGCCCATGAACTCGGTTTGGTGACAATTCTCTGGTGTTATCTGCGGAATAACGCTTTTAAACAAGATAAAGATTACCATCTAGCTGCTGACCTCACCGGACAGGCGAATCATTTGGGTGTAACAATTGAAGCCGATATTATTAAACAAAAGTTACCCGAAAATAACAATGGTTACGGTGCAGTTGTCAAAGCCACTGGTAAGAGTTACGGCAAAACCGATGAGCGGGTTTACACAGAATTGACAACCGATCACCCAATTGATTTAACTCGTTACCAAGTACTAAATTGTTACTCTGGGCGTGTAGGGTTGATTAATTCTGGTGGCGCGACTGGTAAAAATGACTTCGCCGAAGCAATACGCACCGCCGTAATTAACAAACGCGCTGGTGGTTCAGGATTAATTTCTGGTCGAAAGACCTTCCAACGTCCCTTTGAGGAAGGTGTGAAGCTATTTCACGCCATTCAGGATGTTTATTTATCGCCGGATGTGACGATCGCTTAGGGAGTAAACAGTTGACAGTTGACAGTTAGTTGTCCACTGTCCACTGTCCACTGTCCCATTCTTATCTAACGTTTCTCAATAAGAAATCTGGCTGACCACAACTTTTTTG
>NZ_JABXKI010000405.1 GCF_017115095.1 Nostoc sp. NMS4
GATCCCAGAAGCAACACGGTAGAGATAGTGACTACTTTTGGGGAATCTGCACCCTTAAATTTCATAATTCCGCGATTTAAGTCGGACACAGCTTTGTAATCCTCTGTTGTTGGAGCATGAAATATTTGCCCGTTTTGATTGTAGTCCTTCTCTTTGCGGATGATGTTAAATTCACTTTAAAAATTTAGGACTGGGGATTGGGGAGATGAGGAAGCAGGGGAAGCAGGGGAAGATGAGGGAGATGAGGGGACGAAGAGATAAACAAAACTCTTAACTCTTAACTCCTAACTCAGCACTCAGCACGGACTAAACCTTAGCTATCCGCTAACAGCACTCCTAATGCCCAGTATCATTGAAAAGCAACTCAGTATAAGAGGGTGTGGGTAGGTGAAAATAGCACTGAGCGTAATTTTAGCGGTGGTTGTAGGATTGTTTGTGGTGATTGAGATCGGACTGCGATCGCTGTTTGGTTTTGGTAATCCTCTGATTTATATTGGCGATGAGCAAATTGGTTATTTGTTGGCTCCGAACCAGCGTACTCGTCGTTTTGGGAATCGCATTGAAATTAATGAATATTCTATGCGAGGTAGTCCGATCAAAAAGCTACTTGCACCTTCTGGGCTGCGAATTCTCCTCTTAGGTGATTCTATTGCTAATGGTGGCTGGTGGACAGATCAGACTAATACAATATCTAGTTTGATGATGCGTTCTCTACCATCATCTACTAATAGTAATTATTCTGAAGTAGAAGTGCTAAATGCTTCAGCTAACTCTTGGGGGCCAAGGAATGAATTAGCTTATTTAGAGAAGTTTGGCACTTTTAGGGCGCAAGCAGTGGTGTTATTAATTAATACTGATGATTTATTTGCAACTCCTCCCACTTCATTACCAGTAGGACGCGATCGCAACTACCCAGATCGTAAACCTCCCTTGGCATTAGTGGAAGTGTGGCAGCGTTATATCGTCAAGCAAAAGCCAATACCAGAACTACAAGCCGTCCAAAATGAATCAGGCGATCGCGTGGGGATTAATCTAGAGGCGATCGCTAAAATTCAAGCCTTGACTCGCCAAAATAACAGCAAATTTCTGCTGGTGATGACTCCCTTACTACGAGAAATTGGTGAACCAGGGCCGCGGGATTATGAAATTAAAGCACGTCAGCGCTTGAGTGATTTTACCAAAGCCCAACAAATTAACTATATAGACTTTTTACCAAATTTTAATTCAACTACCAACCCTCAAGGTTTGTTTCACGATCACATCCACCTCAACTTGCAAGGTAATAAATTTGTCAGTGAAGTTATGGAGCGATCGCTTTTGGAAATATTAGAGAAATCGTCACTTAGGAACATGGATTAAATAAGATGCAAAACTTTATCCTTTCTCTAGCTTCCCTCTCCTTTATAAGGAGAGGGATTGAGGGTGAGGTAAACCAAGGGATATAAATTGCATATTATATTATTTAATTCTCATTCCTTAGTCAAAGTCCTTAAACGTTTTGTTACCTCTAAAAGGACTTTTCAAACATCTTCTAAGCTTCATTTTGTCTATTACGTATTCATAATTTCTATTTCACCGTGCGATCGCCCAGTGCTAGTATGAGTGCTGCCGCCAGTGCCGCTATTGTCCGAACGTGATTCCATAACGTCCAGTTGGTAAGGTATTTAGCCCATAAGTTCGCGCCTTCAGTGCTATCTGGTTTAGCGATCGCTAACGCATCATTAAGTGGTACATTAAACGCGATCGTCACTAGAACAGTGCCAATGAGATAGAGCAAGCTACCGACAAGCAAGTAGACAGCACCAGGTTGATGCCACTTTAACACCGAGGAAACCGCCAGAAAGATACAAGCCACAGCCGTTCCAAACAGTGCCACCATGAACAACGGATTAATCGCGGTGATATTGATGGATTGCATAGCAACAATGCCCTCCTTTGGCTGGAGTCGTGCAAGGGCATTCATCACGAAAGTCGAGAAGGCAAAGAAAACACCAGCCACCAGCCCGCAGCCTAATGCTGTGAAAAGCGTCAAAGGGAAGCGCAAATTGTCAAGTACCATAAAGCCTCCTGTTAATTACTGCCCAATGCCCAATCCCCAATCCCAATAACTATTTACCAATATCTTCATTCCAAAGTTCGGAGTTAGTTTCAATAAACTCACTCATCATTTGTTCGCATTCGTCAAGATTAAGATCGATTACGTCTACACCGTGAGATACCATAAATTCTTTAGCACCAGGAAAAGTTCTAGATTCTCCAGCGATGACTTTTTTAATGCCAAATTGTACCACTGCTCCAGCGCACAGGTAACATGGCATTAAAGTTGAATAGAGTGTTGTCCCTTTATAACTGCCAACTCTCCCAGCATTGCGGAGACAATCGATTTCGGCGTGGGTAATAGGATCGCTATCTTGTACACGTTTATTGTGTCCTTTGCCGAGAATTTTACCATCCTTGACGAGAACCGAACCAATAGGAATTCCACCTTCTTGTCTGCCTTGTTTTGCTTCTTGAATTGCAGCTTCCATAAATTCATCCATATAATTCTCCTTTTATGACAAAACAACTAGTATTAATGGATCACGATGGCGGTGTAGATGATTATTTAGCAACTATGCTGCTGTTGACAATGGATGGTATTGAACTCCTTGGTGTTGTCGTTACTCCAGCAAATTGCTACGTTCAATCGGCTGTTAGCGCCACACGTAAAATTATAGATTTGATGGAATTTTCTCATATCCCGGTAGCAGAAAGCACCGTGCGCGGGATTAATCCATTTCCTACTCTCTATCGCCGTGATTCTTTTATCGTTGACCATCTCCCCATTCTCAATCAAAGGGAAACCATTACTACGCCTCTGGTTGCCGAAACAGGTCAAGATTTTATGATCCAGGTGTTACGAGAGGCAACAAGCCCTGTAACGTTGATGGTAACTGGGCCGTTAACGACGGTTGCAGTGGCTTTGGATAAAGCACCAGATATTGAAGCCAAGATTCACAAAATTGTGTGGATGGGGGGAGCGTTGAATGTTGCTGGTAATGTAGAAAAGAGTCTAGAAGCTGGACAAGATGGTTCTGCCGAATGGAATGTTTATTGGGATGCAATTTCAGCAGCGCGGGTATGGCAAACGCAAATTGAAATTATTATGTGTCCTTTAGATTTGACTAATAATGTCCCAGTTACATCCGAGTTAGTATACAAAATGGGACGACAACGCCACTATCCCATCTCTGATTTAGCCGGACAATGTTATGCACTAGTTATCCCCCAAGATTATTATTTTTGGGATGTATTGGCAACAGCTTATTTGGGACATCCAGAATTTTATCAACTGCGCGAATGGGAAACAGAAATTATCACCACTGGTCTTAGTCAGGGGCGTACTAAAGTAGTTCCTAGTGGTCGGAAAATTTATGCGATGGATAAGGTAGATAAAGAGGCTTTTTATGATTACATCTTGCAGCAATGGGCAAGGTAAAAACTAAAAAATTAGCTGGCGTACATACTCAAACTCACTACCGAAAACTAACGCTTCTGCAACTCAAGCGACCATATTGGAGCATTCCGGTGCAAAGACTTTTTTGGGTACGATACCATTTAAAAATTAAAATTAATCATAGCGTGCCTTTTTAGATTTAATCACCTCAATTACATCATCGTGTCTTTGCCCCTCGATAATATCCTTGAGATGAATTTGCCCATTAATGTATTGAACATGGATGCGCCAACCTGAGACTTTATCGATATCAGCACGATAAATTGCTTGCTTCACACCTTTTACTTTGTGTAGCCTCGTTTTTGGAAATTTTCTTGTTCTGTGACACTCATTATCTTCAAGCTCTGCCAAGGCTTCAAGAAAAGCAATCTTTAGCTCGTCATCTGGCAAAATCTTGATGGCTTGATAAATAATGCCGTATTCATCACACAGAGTAAGGGTTTGTGCCATAAACCAACTTACGAGAACTGGGCAGTTTCTCGATTGTGATGGAGTAATCCTTGATACAAAGACTCTGCCACACCTTTATACGCTTTATCAAGATCATCGTGTTTAACTACTCGAAAAAGAGTAAAAATAACTTGCCCAAAAATTGGATCTTCGTCTACTGTCAAAATCACCCTTAGTTTCTGCGAAACCCCTAGCGTGTACAGTGAAGATTCATAGCCATTAATATCTAACGGTAGTGCAAGACGATGCAACTTATGATAAATGTCAGCTTTTTTAGTTGGGAAGAGGCTGGCGCAATCATTAATTTTTTTAACCGTTGCGGCTTTGTCATCTTCACTCAGTCTGCCAAGATCCTTCTCAAAGCTACTTGTTGACTCAATTAGAATATCCACGTTACGAACCCGCCAATCTGAATTTAGCTACTTGCCCTCTGTCCTTAGGGACTTCCAAATAAAAAAATACTCAACTATTCTTTGTGGGGTGGGCATCTTGCCATTAGTGTCAACTTAAGGTTAAAACCCATTTGTCAACGATAGGTTTTGTGAGAAACGAAGTATAAAGATGAACTTTTTTCTGACTTTTATACGCAAGCTGGGAGTGATGCTAATAAACAAAGCATTAA
>NZ_JABXKI010000336.1 GCF_017115095.1 Nostoc sp. NMS4
CCGCCTCAGAATGAATTCTGAGTCTAATAGCAAAAGTCGTCTAAAGACGACTGAGACTCATGTTATAGTCCGTTTTAACGGACTTTAGCTAAAAGCCAAAGAACTTCAGTTCTGGGCGGTTTCTGTCTAGAACGAAATAGCCCTGAGGTACAGGCAGAAAGCAATAATCTTGGTGCTAACAGGACAAAACCGTTATGAAAATTCTTTTAGTTGAAGATGAATATCGGATTGCAAAAGCACTTGCAGAAGTACTAATTGACCAAAATTATCTTGTTGATATTGCTAGCGATGGTCAAGCAGGATGGGAGTTTGCTAAAGCCTTTCCTTATGACTTAATAGTGTTAGATTTGATGTTACCAAAGTTGGATGGTATAACATTGTGTAGACAACTACGGCAAGAGGGCTACTCTATACCTATTCTGTTGCTAACTGCAAAAGACACTAGCACTGATAAAGTAATTGGGTTAGACGCGGGAGCCGATGATTATGTTGTCAAACCCTTTGATTTACAAGAACTAATGGCTCGGATTCGCGCTTTATTAAGGCGGGGAATTACTATTTTACCCCCTGTGTTTGAGTGGGAAAAGTTGCGTTTAGATCCAAGTAATTATGAAGTGACATACAATGAACAACCAGTACATCTGACTCCCAAAGAATATAGAATTTTAGAATTGTTTTTACGTCACAGCCATCAAGTGTTTAATCGCAATGATATTTTGAAACATCTTTGGTCTTTTGAAGAACCACCAGGAGAAGAAACAATAAAGGTTCATATTCGGAGCTTAAGACAAAAACTAAAATTTGCTGGAGCTAATGTTGATTTTATTGAGACAGTATACGGTTTAGGTTATCGACTAAAACAAACTTTTTAAATTGATGCTTCAGGCTTTAGGCAGGCGGCTTTTATTTTCATATCTAGGTGTAATGGTAACAATTTGGGGGACTTCTACCACAATTGTCTATCATTTTTTATCTTATAATCTATATCAAAAGTTAAATAGTGAAATTATCACTTTAGCAAATGCAGCTTCTCACAACTTAATAGCAGCGCCAGTTGACAAAAAAGCAATTAATACTAAAATTCCTCGAATTTTAGATAATGATGATGATGGAGATTTAGATATTCCTTGGCAAGATTTACGTGAAAATCATCAAGGAGTAGAATGGTTTGATGCTAATGGTCGGCTATTGGCTAAAGCGGGAACCACTATTTCTCGAATGTCTTTTACTGCTAATTTTGACATCAGCCAACACCATAAAATCCGCAGCATTACTATTCCTGTTTATCTGCATACTTTAACTGGAAGAAAAAAAAAGCTTCAAGGGTATGTGCGGGTAAGTGAATCTACAGAAGAATTAGAAGAAGAACTAAATAGAGTTTTATGGGGATTTGAGTTAGGAGGATTGATTGTAATAATTCTTAGCGGCTTAGGTGGTTGGTGGCTAACAAGACAATCTTTACAGCCAATTGAGCAAAGTATTCAGCAATTAAAACAGTTTACTGCTGATGCTTCCCACGAGTTGCGTAGTCCTTTAACAATCATTAAAACTTCCGTTGAAGTGATTATGAATTATCCAGATAGAATTCATCCAGCTAATGTAAATAAATTGGAAGCAATATCATCTGCAAGTAATCAAATGACTCGATTAGTAGAAGATTTACTTTTATTAGCTCGAACTGATGTAGTAAAGAGTACTCAAATGATTGCATGGATAAATATTCCTTTGGATGAATTATTAGAGGATTTGGTGGAATTTTTGGAACTGCACGCAGTATCTAAGGAAATTACTCTCAAGTTAGAAATATCAACTGAAGTTTTTATCAAAGGTGAAGCTATTCAACTAAAGCGATTATTTTCTAATCTGTTACAAAATGCCTTGCATTATACACCGAAAGGAGGGACTGTCATAGTTTCTCTGGTTAAACTTGAGCGGTTTGTAGTCATAAATGTTCAAGATACTGGTATTGGTATTCTTCCAGAACACATTCTCTTAATTTTTAATCGCTTTTGGAGGGCAGATCAGGCTAGAAATCAGCGAGAGGGAGGCTTAGGTTTAGGATTAGCTATTGCATTGGCGATCGCAAAAACTCATGGAGGAGATATTACTGTCACCAGTGAAATCGCTGTTGGTAGCTGCTTTCAGGTACGTTTGCCATTAGCTTCTTAGTTTAATTATTAGGGTTTTGCCGAGTTTTTTTACCAAATAAACCAGACATATTTAATCCTGTCGCCAACAATCCTAAAAGTCCTAATCCATTCAAAATTGGGTAGATTCCTTGCAGATGAAAGATTTCCCCTGTATGGATACTTAAGAGGAAACTAGCTGGAACTCCTATACTCACAGACCACTCGCGGACAAAGGTTGTTAACATCCCAGTCAGCACGGTTAACACAAGTGGCACAGATAGGATGATGCCAAGGATACGATGATACTTACGAAATGAACGTTTCATGGTATTTTTCCGGTAGTAGAAACTTTTTACAATGTAGGCTCAATATCACCTAAAATGCAAATGAGATGATAAAAATCGAGTCTTGTCAGACAAGACTCGAAGTCAGCAATTGGTGTGAGGAGTCTTGATAGACTCTGTTCTTAAGGTAAAGCATGACAAGTAAAAAACTCGGAAAGAGAAAATATTGGTTCTTTCCGAGTTTTTTACCTTGATAGCTTTAATATTTAATTGACAAAAATATTACCTAATATTTTTGTTCCTAGTGGTCTGTCAAATCCATTTTGACGGTTGGAGAGACGCGATAAATCGCCGTCTCTACATAAAATTTATTCGTCAATTATTTATTGACAGACTACTAGTCTACGCAAACGAATTTGGATGAGGAGTTGAGAATGAATCGTTTTAATCCAGTACTGATAGTTGCTGCAATCAGCCTAATGACTTTGGTTGGATGCAATAAGGGTGACGAACCTACTGCACAGACAACACCTGCTGGGAGTTCTATCGCCGATACAACAGCCACTCCCTCTGCGACAACCACCCCTGATGCAGCAGCTACTCCCACTCCCTCTGCGACAACCAGCCCTAGCGCAGCAGCCAGTCCCACTACAACAACTGAATTTCAAGGTCTACAGGGTGTTGTTACCAATACTAAAGCCGCAGTTGAGGCGGGAGATTTTACTAAAGCTAAAGGGGAATTTGATAAATTTGAGGATTTCTGGTCAAAGGTTGAAGATGGAGTCAAAGTTAAATCTCCCAATGCCTACAAAGAAATTGAAGATAAATCCGATGAGATCAAGGCAGGACTTAAAGCCTCTGCACCAAATAAACAAAAATTGTTAACAGCTTTAGAGGTTCTTAACAAGAATGTCACTAGCGCTGCCAAGCCTTAAACCAATTCGCAATTCGCAATTACGTTTTGTGTTAGCGAGTCTGCGATAGCGAGCCATCGTTCGCTTTTAGCGTCTCGTAGAGAGCGTCGCGTCCGGGGATTTAGATTTAGGCATCAAAACGCGCTGCCTATCTTGCTGGGGACTTAAACCCCCAAAGTTTGTTAAGAGCCGAATACATAAATTGAGTATTTGTTGGCTATTTGACTAGTAGTCTGTCAAGTTTAAATTGGTGGGTAAGTAAGTTTGTAGTAAGCACTTTAGTGCTTAGAAAATAAGCACTAAAGTGCTGACTACAAACCTTCAAAATTAACTTAGACATTGTACTAGTCCTGATTAATTTTTTGTGTGAGGAATAAAAATGTTAAAAGCAAAAGTTCTGTGGGGTTTTCTTCAGCAAACTCCATTAATTGTGCTTGTTGCCTCAGTTGTTGGTTATAGTGGACTGGCAGCCGCCTCTCCTGCAAATAACACTACATCAAAATCTGGAAGTAACCAAACCGATCAATCTCTAGAGCCTCCAGCGACTACTGATGCTGTGGCGCAAGTCACTTCCGTCTCTCAATTATCAGATGTGCAGCCTACTGATTGGGCATTTCAAGCGCTGCAATCACTAGTAGAACGTTACGGCTGTATTGCTGGATATCCTAATAGTACATATCGCGGTAATCGGGCAATGACGCGATATGAATTTGCGGCTGGTTTGAATGCTTGTTTACAACGCATTAATGAACTGATTGCTAGCTCAACTAATGATTTGGTTAAAAAAGAAGACTTAACCACATTACAAAAATTGCAGGAGCAATTTACCGCCGAACTAGCAACCCTGCGCGGTCGAGTTGATGCGCTGGAAACACGCAGTGCCGAACTGGAACAGCATCAGTTTTCTACCACTACCAAACTCAATGGTGAAGCTGTTTTTGCAGTGGCAGGAGTTGTATCAGGAGATAATGCTAGAGGAGAAAAAATTAATCGCAATCCTATTTTAGGCGATCGCGTCCGCCTCAACTTTGATTCCAGTTTTACAGGCAAAGATTTACTCAGAACCCGACTGCAAGCCACAAACCTGAATACCTTCTCTAGCAACTCTACGTTTACACCAGAAGGTGACTTTCGGTTTGCTGGTGGTACTTTTGATAATGGCAACAATAATGCTGTTGGGGTAGATGCGCTGTTGTATCAGTTCCCTCTCACTCAGAAAACAAATGT
>NZ_JABXKI010000244.1 GCF_017115095.1 Nostoc sp. NMS4
CGGGGAAGCAAGCTACGCGTAGCGTCTCGTAGAGAAGTATTACGAATTACGAATTACGAATTAGGTTTGTTCTTCTTCTAGCAACTGTTCTATATATTTTTGCACCAAAGGCACTTGAAACGAATCGCCTTCTTGAGTCAGAATTTCTTTTCGCGTGAGTTTGCGGACAACACCTCTGTCTTGCTGCGTGGGAGTTTCCCCGTAGATTATCCGACGCAGGAGAGAGCGATCGCTATCTGCTAAACTCTTCCATAATTCCCGAAAATACTGATCGCCTCGCTCCAGCACAACAGGAATAACTTCTTTAACATCCTGTGCAGTAGCTTTTGCTGTATCAGCTTCTCGCCTGTTTCTTCTGATATCGCGGTTTAGCAACTCCACCACCTCATAACACACCAACTGAACGAGATAAGGTTGACAGCGAGTAAGTTGGATAATTTCATCTACAGCAGTTGGTTCATAGATATCGCCGAAATTCTCCACTGGCTGTAGAATCAAATCGCGGGCTTCTGACTCGTGCAAGTAAGTCATTCGCAAAGCACGGGTGTTAATTAGGGGTTGCTGAAGAAGAAAGAAAAGCTTGCAGTCTCTAGATTATCTGACCAAAGAAGTATATTCAGGTGCAAGAGAAGAGGGTAGAATAGCCCAAAATCCTTGCATCACCGTGACCAACAGTACTAAAGTGTACTGTTTGTAACCATGTACAGAAAACAGGGGCAAAATCCAATCTCAGCAGAAAACTTTGAACTTGCGGCCGGGGGAAAGTTATCAGAAGATAATCGTTGGGTGATTATGGCTTCTTTCATACCTTGGACAGAATTTGAAGAGGAATATTCTTCTTGTTTATCTTTGGAGATTGGGGCACTAGCAAAACCGTTTCGGATGGCATTAGGCGCACTAATAATCAAAGAAAAACTAGGCATAAGCGATAGAGAAACAGTAGAACAAATCAAAGAGAATCCTTATCTACAGTACTTTATAGGGATGTCATCTTATAATAATGAAGCTCCATTTGACGCATCGATGCTAGTTCATTTTCGTGAAAGAATCAGTGCCGATTTAGTTAACAAAATTAATCAAGAAATGGTAAAGAAGATGCTAGATGCGGCATCTTCGATTGGCACTGAAAAAAAAACAGACTCAACAGAAGAAAAAGAGGTAAGTGAGCTAAAAAATCGGGGGAAATTAATATTAGATGCAACTTGTGCGCCAGGTGATATTAGCTATCCGACAGATTTAGGACTATTAAATCAAGCTTATTGCAGACAGAAATAATTATCGACTTACTTTTTAGACAAACCGATGCTCGTTAGCATAAACATCCAGTTGTTTACGCGAAGCCACCACTAGCATCAAGGCATTGCTATCCATCAGCGATCGCAAATTGTCATAAAATCCATTATCGAATTTATCGGGATATTTCAAAAGGCTTTCAAAATCATCCAGACAGAGAACAGGTAACTTCCCTTGCTGTTTCCATTGCTTAACCGCATCTGAAAAAGCTTGACGATTAAGCGGCTTACTCTTCCAACAATTTTGCAGACTGCGTTGTTGCCATCCATGAACGTGACTGAGTAAACCTTCAGCTACAGCCTCATAGAAACCCGTTTCAGTTTGGCAATCTACACCCCGTAACGGTAGGTAAATTACCACATAATTACTGTTGTTTAATACTCGCTGCTGCCAAGTCAGAACAAAATAATGCAGCAACGAAGATTTACCAATGTGCTTCTCGCCAACTATATTAATACTTGTAGGCTGATCGCCCTTCATCCGAGATGCGATCGCATGTAACTCATCCTTACGACCAACAAACAGCCTGGGTTCAATCATCCCCGCAGCCACAAAAGGATTGTCAGGCAGCGCTCCAGAAGTCATTTAAAGGTTTATCCTAGTTTCAGCATTTTAAGTGCAATCACCTAAAAGAATACCACTAGCCCCATAATGTCGTTTGTAGAGACGGCGATTTATCGCGTTTCTGCTAAAAGTGCAAAACAGACCCTTGATGCGATCGCAAACCTTGTTAAAAATCTAAAATTATCAAACTCCCCAGGCTGGATTCGAACCAGCGACCAATCGATTAACAGTCGATCGCTCTACCACTGAGCTACTGAGGATCACTCACGATTTATAATCTTAGGGCTAAAAATAGTATTTGGCAAGTACTTTCGCCAATATTTTTTTAGATGCTTAATTTAGATAATTTTTACAGCCAAAATCTATTCAGGAACTTAAGCAGAGACTGTATAAATACTAAATATCTACAATCCCATTCGCAATTCAGCCAGACGCTGCCGCGCCTTAGCATCAATGGCATTAGCTAAAAACCTACTCTTAGATTGTTTGCGCGTATGATACTTTTGTCGCATCCGGCAAACAGTAGTTTCCACTTCCCCACAGAGTTGTTGTGCCGACAACCATTCAGCCCCATACCCTTGGATCATCAACTGCTGCGCCCGATCTGATGTAGCAACAATCACACGAGAAATCAAAGACTGAGCTATTTGCTGGCGAAAAGAAGCGCAGGATTTTTCAATATAAGTATCTGCGGTTTGCCCAAAATCAGTGTAATAAACAGATAAAAGCTCAGTAATAATTTCTTTATTACTAGAGGTGTTCTGATATTGGGCATCAAAAACTATCTGAGTCGTGTAACCTTGAAACGCACTATAACCAGTCATCGCTTCCACAAGTTCGCCCCGTGCGGCCTCTAATCCAGCGCTATCGCGCGTTTTTTTAAGGCAAGGCCAAGCACCTATGATATTGTAGCCGTCCACTAACAAAACGGCTTGGAGTAAGGAACGGGGCATGGTTTTTAATCACAATTTTCTAGAGTTAACAAAATTCATTCATAAGTTTTATAATAATTGATGCATAGTCTGTAACACTATGCTACACAGAATAAAAAATACGGCAGCCTCACAAAACTCAAACCTCAGACAGACGCAGCAATTTAAAACGCGCCTTTGTTTAAAAGGCGCGTTACAGTTCTTTCTTAGTAGTATTCAGGATTGCTGAATCCAATAAATTTTGCTTATTTACTCAGCACTCAGCACTAAACTAGGAGGCTTCGCTGTGTACCTCCGTCAAACGTTGTTTAAGACGTTGAGCTTCACCACTATCAACCAGAGAGCCTTTTTCTAGCAAGAAAGCGCCGTCACAGTAATTTAACTCATCTAATCGATGCGTCACCCAAAGGGCTGTAATACCTCGACTTTTGACAAGGCGGCGGACACCAGCAACTAAATCCAACTGACTATCTGGATCTAGTAAGGCAGTGGGTTCATCTAATAATAAGACTTCACAGCGACGGGCGATCGCACCTGCGATCGCTACTCGTTGTTTCTGTCCCCCAGAGAGCGCATAGATAGGCCGTCGTTGGAAGGTAAGCAAATTCACCGCCCCTAACGCCTCCTCAACCCTGGCTCTAGTAGCAGCAGGTGGTAACTTTTCTTCCACCAATCCAAAAGCCACATCAGCACCAACCGTTGGCATCACCAGTTGATGATCTGGATTTTGAAAGACAAAGCCAACTGGGTGCAAAACCCGAATTTCGCCAGATTCAGCAGCTAATAACCCCGCTAGCAGCCTCAGTAACGTAGATTTACCACTGCCATTTGTACCCAAGAGCATCCAAAACTCACCCTTGGGTACTTCTAAAGAGCAAGATTTGATAACTTTCTCTCCATTTGGCCAACTGAAATTTAAATCCTTGACCTCAATGCCCACTTGAGCCATTTGTCAACCTTGGTTACTCAGCAGCTACAGCGAAAAATCCAGGTGGTCTGCCACCACCAGGGGTAGTACCATCTTTCTGAACAATCTGCACCCCAGAAATTTCACTAGCGCGGACAGCAATTTTTTTCTCTGTCTTGCCCTCGCACTTGAGTTCTACAATGTCAGGGTTCCCAGAACGGATTGCTGCCAAAATTAGCTGATACACAGCCTCAGCATCCTCTGCTGACTTACGTTGTACCGAGATAGGGAAAGCAGTGTTTCTGATGCTTAAATCGATGGTAAACATTTAGCAATAATCAAATTTAACTGTGGACTCATTTTAGCGTCAGCTGAGTGATTCTAGGGAAATGGGCGTTAGGAGTGCTGAGTGCTGAGTTAAGAGTTAGGAGTTAAGAGTTTTGTTAATCTCCCTTGTCCTCCTTGTCCTCCTTGTCCTCCTTGTCTCCCTTGTCTCCCTTGTCTCCCTTGTCCTCCTTGTCCTCCTTGTCCTCCTTGTCCTCCTTGTCTCCCTTGTCCTCCTTGTCTCCCTCATCACCCTCATCTGAATCAAAAATTAATTTTTATTACAAAACCCCTAGAAAAATTAGAGATTTTCACCTAATATGATTAAAGGTGTGTAAAAAATTGTAAACTTGGTTAACAACCTGGTTAACTTTCTGCTTATAGAACGGCCTTTATATAGCCGTCTATAATACAGATACAACCTGTACTTATAAACATTTGGAGATTTGCTCTAATGACCATCGCAGTTGGACGCGCCCCCAGTAGAGGGTGGTTTGACGTTCTCGACG
>NZ_JABXKI010000003.1 GCF_017115095.1 Nostoc sp. NMS4
GCTTGAGTTAGCGGGAATGTTGCTTGCATCCAGAACATGTGGTTGCAAAGGTTGCAGTGAGAAAGCATCACTCCTTTAGGCTTTCCGGTAGAACCAGAGGTATAAATCACATAAGCCAAGTTAGCTACTTGCACACCAGTGATTGAATTATCCTGTCCATACTCATGGATAAAGTGCCAGTCAGTATCCAAACAGATAAGTTTTGCTTGATGGTCAGGTAAACTTTCAATAATATGCTGTTGAGTTAACAACATAGAAACTTGAGCATCTTCAAGCATAAAGCTCAAACGCTCTTGAGGATAGTCTGGATCAAGTGGCACGTAAGCCCCACCCGCCTTAAGAATCCCCAATAGTCCTATGACCATTAAGAGCGATCGCTCCACACAAATACCCACCAACACATCGGCTCCTACACCCAAAGAGCGCAAGTAGTACGCCAACTGATTTGCTTTGGCATTCAACTGGTTGTAAGTGAGTTGTTGATTTTCAAACACAACTGCGATCGCATCTGGGGTACGCTCTACTTGCTCTTCAAACAACTGATGGGTACACTTATCTTGAAGATAATCAACTTGAGTATCGTTCCACTCCACTAATAATTGCTGTTTCTCGGTTGCTGTCAGCAGAGGCAATTGCGCTAGGTGCTGCTGTGGATTAGTAACAATTCCCTCAAGCAATGTTTGAAAATGTCCTAACATTCGAGCGATCGCACCATCATCAAATCGGCTGGTATCATAGCTAATCTTCACTAACAATTGCTTACCAGGAGCAGCAACTACAGTCAGAGGATAATTGGTTTGTTCAATGCTGTGAATATTGTTTATGGAGAAACCGTAATTGTGTTCTTGCACTGCCGCATCAACTGGATAATTCTCGAAGACGACAATGCTCTCGAATAAAGACGTACCTCTGGGAACTTCACTCCAGCCCTGAATCTCTACCAATGAACTATATGAGTATTGCTCAGACTCAAAGGCTAGTGCTTGTAAATCCTTCAACAAAGTCAGCACTTGGGTATCATCTGCAACTTGAACT
Organism: Nostoc sp. NMS4; assembly: GCF_017115095.1. Taxonomy (GTDB): domain Bacteria; phylum Cyanobacteriota; class Cyanobacteriia; order Cyanobacteriales; family Nostocaceae; genus Nostoc. Next base: position 1,036 of record NZ_JABXKI010000003.1, read on the forward strand.
CGCACTGGCAAAGTGTTGATAAATATTCCCACCATCGATTCGATGCCGATAAGAGATGGCGGACGACCAGATACAGTAGCACCAAAAACTACATCTGTTTCTTGGTTGTAGCGACACAGAAGTATTGCCCAAGTTGCCTGCACTAGATTATTTATTGTCAGTTGATGTTGTTGTGCAAAACTTTGTAGGGCTGCTGTTGCTTGCACTGTCAGTTGGATTTGTTGTTCACTATAGCTAGAATTTAACTGTTTTCGGTTTAACGATGGTTTATCGACACTCAAAGGAGTGGGTGCAGTAAAACCTTGGAGTTTTTCTTTCCAGAATTGTTCAGCTAGGGCTAAGTCTTGTTTCTGTAGCCAAGCAATATAGTTGCGGTAGCTTTGGGTTGGTTGAACTGTCTTAGTTTCACCCTGAAAAATTGCTTGATAAAAATACAATAGGTCTTTGAAAACCAAAGGCATTGACCAGCCATCAAGTAATAAGTGATGAGAACTCCAAACGAATTGATAAGTATCTGCACTCAATTGAATGAGGGCTAGGTGCATCAGTGGTGCAAGAGAGAGTTGGAAACCCTGTTGTCGCTGTGAATGCAAGAAAAGCTCTAATTGCTGTTGCTGATCTTGTGCAGATAGCCGTTGCCAATCATGTCTGTTGAGCTTAATATCCACCTGCCGATACACGATTTGAAGTGGCTGGGTTAATTGCTCCCAAACAAAAGCAGTCCGCAAGATTGAATGCCGTGCTACGACTTGCTGCCAAGCTTGCTCAAAAGCTGCTACGTTCAACTCACCTTTTAAAGTAAAACTTAACTGCTCAAAATATACTCCTGTGTCTGGAGCATACAAACTTTCAAACAGCATACCCTGCTGCATGGGAGAAAGTGGGTAAATATCTTCAATATTTCTGGATTTAGTTTTGCCTAAACTTGCCAACAGTTGATCTAGTTCTAGCTGGTTGAGTTTGGCTAACGAAAAATCTGAAGGTGTATAACCTCCACTCTCAGGTGATGAACAATGAGCAATCAACCCTTGCAATGTTTTAACAAAATCTTGCGCTAGAGTTGCGATCGTGGCGTGCTGGTGGACATTGTTGCTGTAAGTCCACTCTATTTGCAACCGTTCTCCAGCAATAATGCTGTTAATGTCTAATAAATGAGCGCGGTTGTTCTGCAAACTTTGGCTTTGTCCAGCAGACTCACTAGCTGGCTGCATCCAAGAAGATGTATTGAGAAGTTGATCGAATTGACCTAAATAATTAAAACTGATTTCTGCTTGCCCAAATGCTTGAAGTTGAGCAGCAATTTCTGCATCCTGACTCAGATAGCGCAATAAGCCGTAGCCAATTCCTTTGTTGGGAATAGCACGCAGTTGTTCTTTGACAGATTTTAAGGCATCTGCTGGATTTTCTGTTGCTTGGAGTTCCACAAGTACAGGGAAAATGGTTGTAAACCAACCGATAGTGCGGGATAAATCAACACCATCAACAATATCTTCTCGCCCATGACCTTCTAAGTTGAATAGTACAGAGCTTGAGTTAGTCCATTTGCCTAAAACCAGCACTAAGGCAGTCAGTAGCACATCGTTAATTTGAGTGTTGTAAGCCTTCGGCACATCTTGCAGTAAAGCACGAGTTTGTGCCTCATTTAACGACACTGATACTGTACTAGCTCCTTCAACAGTGTTCGCTCCTTTTGTATAATCAACTAAGATGGGAGGAACTGCGGCGCGAGATTCATTCAGCCAATAAGCCACTTCAGATTTGAGGGCTTGTGATTGTGCATATTCTGTTAATTTTTCAGACCAATCCTTGAAAGAAGTTGTTTTGGCAGTCAGGGCGATGGCTTTACCTTGAGCAAGTTGCTGGTAAGCTGTTTGTAAATCCTCTAATAAAATCCGCCAAGAAACACCATCAACTACCAAGTGATGGATGACTATGAGTAATCGCGCCCTTTTGTCAATACCTAGATGGAAAAAGGCGACTTGCACTAGATTTTCTGACAGATTCAAACTCGCCTGAAAGGAAGCCGCTTTAGTTTCAATAGCAGTTTGTTGCTCACTTTCTGGAAGTACCGATAAGTCTATGTGAGAGAAGGCAACGCTATTAGTCACAGCAGAGTGAATCTGCTGCCAAGTGGACTCAGATTGTGTAAAACGTAGGCGCAGAGCATCGTGATGTGCTAGCAATTGCTGCAATACTTGCTTTAATAACTCTGTCTTGAGGTCTGATGGTACACAGAGCAGAAATGATTGATTAAAGTGGTGCGGCTGTTGTAAATTTTGCTCAAAGAAATAGTGTTGAATTGGTGTTAGAGGTAATGTCCCTGTGACTAATCCTTGTTCTACTGCGATCGCTTCAGTTGTCCCAGCGACTTCTGCTAACTTAGATATTGTCTGATGCATAAACAGTTGCTTGGGACTGATCTGAATTCTTAGCTGATTTGCTCTGGCAATAATTTGAATACTGAGGATCGAATCTCCACCTAGTTCAAAGAAGTTATCATGTATACCTACTTGCTCGACTTTTAGGACTGATGCCCAAATTTGGGCTAGCATTTCTTCAATCGGAGTGCGCGGGGCGACAAAACTTATTTCCAGTCCTTCACGAGAGTCTGGCGCTCTCAATGCGCGACGGTCTATCTTGCCGTTGGGAGTAAGAGGTAAAGACTCTAGTATCACAAAAGCATGAGGTATCATGTATTGTGGCAGTTGACTAGAAAGGAAGGATCTTAACTGGTTAATTGTAGGTGGATGTTGTTTATCTCCTACCACGTAGGCTACTAAGCGTTTATCACCTGGATTATCTTCGCGGGCAATAACACAAGCTGCCTGCACATCGTCATTTTGGTTTAGTAATTCTTCAATTTCTCCCAACTCGATACGGAAGCCGCGGATTTTTACCTGATTGTCGATGCGTCCCAGGTATTTAATGTTGCCATCTGGTAAATAGCGTGCTAAATCTCCGGTTTTATAAAGTCGGGGACTGGGGATTGGAGATTGGGAATTAGCAAGAATTTCTGCTCCTCGGTCACTGAGCGAAGCCCTTCGCGCAGCGTCTCGTAGAGAAGTGCTGCTTCCCTGCTCCCCTGCTCCCCTGCTTCGACCGAAGGGATTGGGGATGAATTTCTCTTGTGTCAACTCTGGACGATTAAGGTAGCCTCTGGCTAACCCCACACCACCGATGTGCAATTCACCTGGTACACCAATCGGTACTGGTTGCAGATATTCATCTAAAATATAAACCTGCGCGTTAGCGATCGCCTTACCAATAGATATTTTATCGTCGTCATTAGTGCATTTTGCAATCGTGGCACAGACAGTAGCTTCTGTTGGCCCGTAGGCGTTGAAGAAGTTTCTGCCAACAGACCATTGCCTAATTAATTCAACAGAACAAGCTTCTCCAGCTACAATCATCGTTTGCAATGCCGGAAGTTCCTCAATTGGCATAACTGCTAACGCCGATGGTGGTAGCGTGACATGGGTAATAGAATAATCAC
>NZ_JABXKI010000385.1 GCF_017115095.1 Nostoc sp. NMS4
AATCTTTGAAACTGTCTTTGTCACTCTAGCGCAAGCATTTAAGACAGCCAACAACGCTTCTTCTGCATTTCGTGCTTGTCTATTTTCTTCTTGAAAATCAAGTCTGGGAGTCAAGCGATCCATCGGCATTCCATGACGCAACATAAAACCAATTAGATCGCATAATGTCTGCTGCCAATTGCTAACATCCGATGCATCCTGTAAACGCATTTCATCCGCAACAAACTTAAAAAGGTATCTATCCATAGGGGATGCACCGCACAGAATTGCCCACCTTTTTAAAGCCTCGCGCTCATCCCATCCTTCATCTGGATCGTTCTGGCGATCCTTCAGCTTTTTATGAATGAGTCTAACTTCTCGCACGATGCGTTTTGCTGTCAAATATTCACCAAAACTTTTGTGAGTAAATTCAAAAGTTTTTTCCTGTTCCTTAACTCCACTCTCACGAAAATAAAAGGCAGTCAAAAGACGAGTTACACCTAATTTTGCACTTTCCTGAAATTTCTCTAAAAGACTCTTTAAACTACTGTGTTCACAATGGGCTTCAATCTCTCTGACTGTTGTTGTTCGTCCATCTCCATGCCAGGAAGCTAAAGCAATTTCTTCGAGGATGCGAACAAAGTCTTTTTCCTCAATTCCACGAATGGCCGGATGTTGATGATCAGCCCAACCGCGCTGATAAACTGCTGTGAGCAAATTTGCATAAATTGCATTCAGGTTGCCGTCTGTAGGAAATTTCTTTTGCTGGTCAAAACTCAATGCTACTAGGTAATTCAGCAAGGGTTGGGCAGTAATTTCTGTAAGGTTATCTTGGTTTAACTCTTCTGGTAAGCAATCATATCCCCGTCCGCTAGCATTGCCGTATTTCTGCCACCAAATCTGACGTTGATCTTGCTGCAACAAGTTTTGATCATCAATGTAATTCTTTCTCTCATCTTCAGTAACAAAATAAGGCAAGATATGCAAGATTTGCTGTGGTTGGCGAAAGTCGCTACTATTTGCTTGCACTACCAGTTCTCGACCACTGATTAATACTTGTAAGCAAGTTTTCTGGACATTAAACCGCTCTACTTTTCTTTGGACTTCACGCACAAATTGTTGAGCAGTTTCAGTGGCAATTTTTCCCTGCATGGCAAGCTCATCTAAACCATCAAAGATAATCAGTAAGCGTGAATCAGCCTTATCTTTATCTAGCGGATTATGTCTGAGAAAGCCATAGTCTCGTACAAACTTACCAACTGCCTCTACTAATTCATCGGAGGGTTGAAAATGGTGCAAAGGAATAAATAAAACCGGAATTTTCCCTTTTTCTGCTTGGTTAGCTGCAAAGATTTTGGCAAAGGAAGATTTACCACTTCCTGGCCCACCACTAATCACTCTAATGGCATCATGGCGATCGCCTTTTTCTAACCAAGCTTCTAGTTCAATTTCTAAATCAAGAACAATTCGCTGATATTTATCATCTTCTCTGATGCGGCGTTCAAATTCTTCTGACTTTTCACCCCCAATTTTCTGCTTATAGTAGGCGTGTAAAGGAACATAAACCTGTTTTAAACCAAAGGCTTCTAAAAACATCGGTTCTTCAACCTGTTTTTGTAGCCAAGCTAAATAACGCTGCCATAACTGTTCCCGTTCATTGGCTGGAGTAAAGGGGGTATTCAGTTCTTTTAAAGAAGCATATTTTTCTGGATGTTTTGCCCACTCTTCATGTAAAGCAAACACAAAATAGGTAGGAAGACGATGACTAATTGTTAGTGCCTGTGCCTGATTGACGCTAAAGTATTTTAACCAGTCGGCAAAAGCAGTTTTAACCGCTTCCAAAATCGGCAAATCTTTGGGACGGCTAAAAAAATCTTGGTCAATACGCAATTCTATACTTTCTAGGGAATGGTTGAGGCGATCGCACAATAGGTTAAGATCACTCTCGTTTGGTTTTTCAAACAGTAACCCTTGATTTTCTTTTACCAAACTCTCTATTGCTTCTTTCAAAGAACAGTAAATTAGTAACCAAGCAACTTCCCCTGGTGCTGATCCTAAACCTAGTGCTGCTGTAGCTTCCACAGCATCTTTGGCTACCTCTCCCCACTGACCCGATGCCCCATTTATCACACCTTTCCCTAGTGATTTGAATAGTTCTTTAAAGTCAGCTTTAATGGGTTTATTCCATAATGCAACAGGTTTGCTAACTGAAAATCCAGAAGTATTGCTCATAGTTGTTGTATGATGCTGGTAGATGTACTGAGTTAATATATTTCAACAAGGTTTTATTAGGTTTTTCCTGAAAACCATTAGTAAATATAATAATTTGTCTAGATAAACTTCTAATTTCAGGCTCAAAGGTGCAACTTCGAGGATAAAAGGCGCAACTTCGAGTATAAAAGGTGCAACTTCGAGGATAAAAGGCTCAACTTCGAGGATAAAAGGCGCAACTTCGAGGATAAAAGGCTCAACTTCGAGGCTTAAAGGCGCAACTTCGAGGATAAAAGGCTCAACTTCGAGGCTCAAAGGCTCAACTTCGAGGATAAAAGGCTCAACTTCGAGGATAAAAGGCTCAACTTCGAGGATAAAAGGCTCAAAAATGCCCTGGCGATTAGAAATCGCGGCTACACAAGCAAAACCTGCCTTCGCAGGTTACAAGAATTTTGGGATACAAAACGCGAAAGGGGCATAACATTGTTATACCCCAAGCAAGAAGCCGTATTGTACTTAATTCATAGCTGCTGTTATTGCCTATTTTAGGCTTTAGCTAGCTGCGGCTTCGGGTTTCTTTTTTTTAGGACGGCGGGTAAACCTGCGTCCCATCTCATCAATGACTGCATCTAATCCTGTGACATCACCGCTAGCTTTGGCATAGTTATAAATTGCCAAGGCTGCTGCATAAGCTTCACTACCAGCCGCTATACAGGTATCATCCACCAGTTCTTGCAGTTGCGTCAAAGATAACAGCACTGGATACAAGTCTTCATATATCCCCAAGTCTCGGCGCATTTCTTCCAAATCAAAAGAACGAGGCAAAAAGTTAGGGTTCTGTGTCGCCACTTCTAAAGCTTTGCTAACAAAAGCCCGACTTTTATCCCCCATCTTAACTATGGTGCGTCGGTCTTCGGTGGTCAAATCAATCAAAAATGGTAACTTTTCTCTAATTGTAGCGATCGCTTCCATAACCGCTTTCTTATCTGCTGGGGCTAAACTGGCACTGACACGATTTTCCGCCATTTTTAATACTCTTATAGGGTACTTTATTTCAGTATTCCCAAAGTTATAGAGGCGATATCTACGACGGGCTACGCCTACGCATTTCTTGAGAGGTAATTAATAGAGTTTTATCTGCACTTTAATGCAAGCTAAAGAATGTCTATATATTTTTTCATCCCAGTTAACATAATTTATGGCTTTATTCTTCATCCGACTCTGCAAATAAAGATTCTAAATTTTGACGACTGCTGACAACGCGCAAAATTTTAACCCCATCATCAATCACTTGGTAATGACATATCCATCTAGCGGTAAGCCACGTAATGAAGGTTTAATATGAGCATAGCTGCGTCCCATCTTTGGAAACACCGCCAAATTTTGACATTTATTGTTAAACTTTCTAAATAGTTTTTCTCCTGCTTCTAGGTTTTGGATTAAAAAGTAATCAGAAATTTCATTTAAGTCACGACTTGCAGATAGTGAAATTACATAGCGGCTCATTACTAAGCCTCACGTGCCTTTTGGAACTTTTCTAGTATCTGCATGACTACAGTTTCGCCATCCAAAACTTCCCCCCTTTCAATTTCAGCAATTGCAACATCAACTTTTTGACGGGTTTCTTCCACCCATTGGACATACTCAGAATTTAATTTTTCTAGCAGTTGAAATGCTAGATCAAGTACTTCATCTGCATTTGTAAATTTCCCACTAGCAATTTGGGCTTGGATAAATTGCTCATGTTCGGGTTTAAGTTCAATGTTCATGATTTATCTCTCTGAAAGTTGACAGTAAAACAGAACCATCAAATGTAACCGTTAAAATTTTGCTCATTGTTCTATTTCTCCTAACCGCTAATTACAGCGATCGCATCAATTTCTACCAACACATCTTTAGGTAAGCGCGATACCTGCACACAAGCCCGCGCTGGGGCTGTATCTTCCGGGAAATATTTAGCATATACGGCATTCACCGCCGCAAAATCATTCATGTCAGCTAAAAATACAGTAGTCTTTACCACATCTTGAAAAGTCGCCCCGGCTGCTGTGAGGATGGCTTCAAGATTAGCTAATACCTGCTCAGTTTGCTTTTTAACATCATCAGTGTAGACGACATCACCAAGGCGGGGATCGATGGCAATTTGTCCAGCTATAAATACAAATTGACCAGAAGCTGCGATCGCTTGATTATAAGGTCCGACTGGTGCGGGTGCTTTATCAGTATTAATTACTTTACGTGTCATAGATATTACTTTCTCTAACGATGTTTCCTGTTTACCGATTTCCGCTTCAGC
>NZ_JABXKI010000417.1 GCF_017115095.1 Nostoc sp. NMS4
CTAGTCAAACTTCTAAAATTCCTAAGTTTTGATAAGTGCTTGCTCAGTCGTAATCTTTATGATAATCTCTCCTAATAGTGCAAGAGTTAGATGCAAATTACTTGCAGATAGCTTTTGAGGATTTCCAAAAGTAGTGTCAAGCATTATTGATAATAGATCGCGTCATTAATATCAGACGTGATATTTTTCATGGGCTGTGAGAACAAAGGCACTAAGAAAAGCCCAAAGACTTATGTAGCCTCGTTCCCAGCCTCCAGGCTGGGAACGAATTCCGAGAGGGCTGCTGCCTCTGGTCAAGCTACTGGAGGCGGAGCCTCCCAGAATGGGTTCCCGGAACCAGTCAACCAGTCAGGTCAAGGGCTGTATCTTTTCTTAGTGCCATTCGTAACTAGAGCCTTTACTTAAAAGCCTGTTAATTACAGGTTCAGTTCAAGGAGCAACAAGAATGAAGTGTGGGTTAATGAGTGAGATACGTTCGGTAGGATTAGCATTAGCGGTAATTAGCAGCTTAGTACAACCAGCCCATGCAGGAACGCAGACAGCCGAACTATCTAGTCAAAAATCTCACTCTACCAGAGTGGCACAATTGCTTGTGCAACGCAGTGATAACGTTAATAAAGTTACAGGCGTTAAAATCAATCCTACTGATAAAGGCATCGAAATTATTCTAGAAAGTGCCAACGGCGAAGCACTCAAACCAGTCAATAATAATCAGGGCAACAGTTTTATAGCAGATATACCCAATACAGTGCTAGCACTGCCCAAAGGTGGAAACTTTAGCCAAAATAATCCTGCACCAGGCATTGCATCCGTTAGCGTCACTCAAGCTAACACCAATACCTTGAGAGTAACTGTAATCGGTCAGGGAGGTTTACCTAATACAGAATTATTTGATGGTAATGAGGGTTTGATTTTGGCAGTTACACCTAAACCACAGCCGCCAACACAAACCATCTCAGAAGTTACAGAAGTCAAACTTAATCCCACCAATAACGGTTTGGAAATCATCTTGGCAACTCCAGATGGTGAAAAATTACAAGTATTGCCTAAGACTGAAGCCAACACATATATTATCGAAATTAACTCCGCTCAACTGCGCTTACCCAGTGGTGGCACATTCCGCCAAGAAAAACCCATTGCTGGAGTTAGTGAAGTCACTGTGACTAACTCCGATGCCAACACAATCAAATTGGCTGTAATTGGAGTAGACAGTATTCCGAAAGTAGAGTTATTTGATAGTAACCAAGGTTTGATTTTTGGTGTAGCCTCAGCTGCATCCTCTACCCAAGCACAGACGCAACCCCAAAAACCAACAGAACCAACCCAGCCATCGGCCTCTGACGAGCCAATTGAGTTAACAGTCACAGGTGAGAAAGACGGGTATCGCGTACAAGATTCATCAACTGCAACAAAAATAGATGTTCCCCTACGTGACATACCTGCATCTGTACAGGTAGTACCAAAAGAAGTCATTCAAGACCGCCAAGTAGTTAAACTCAACGAACTAGCAGACAACGTTAGTGGTGTACGTCGTCAAGAAACTTATGGTGGACTTGCATCTCAAGGCTACTTTATTCGTGGTTTTGCGACAGAATTTCAGACTCTGCGTAATGGCTTCAAAGATTTTGGCTTTATTAGTCCGCGTGATGTTTCTAGTATCGAACGTGTAGAATTTCTCAAAGGGCCGGCATCAATTTTATATGGTAGCATCAGCAGTCCTGGTGGTGTTGTCAACACAATTACTAAACAGCCGCTATCAGACCCGTTCTATCAAATCAATGGCACTATTGGCAGCGAAAACTTTTACCGCACATCAATTGATTTGACTGGGCCACTTTTAGAAGATCGTTCTGCTCTCTATCGACTGAATGTAGCTTACGAAAACGCTGATAGTTTCCGTGATTTCGTTAATAATGAAAGTACTTATATTGGGCCAACAATTACTGTTAAAGCGGGAGAGAATACAGATATTACCTTTGGTTATGAATACCAAAAGTACGACTACACTTTTGATCGAGGTTTTCCAAATAATAACAGGGTAGTTTTTGACCTCCCCATCAGCCGCTTTTTAGGTGAACCTAGTCTCAATAGAGGTGAATTTACATCTAATAATTTCACTTACAATCTAGAAAGTAAATTTGGCTACAACAATAACTGGAAATTCCGTCAAGGTTTCAATGTGCTGAATGTTAGCGGTAGTGCAGGAGGTGCTCAAGCTAATTCTATAAACGATGATAGTCTAACTGTCGCGCGGGAATATCGAGTTAGTAATGATAAATCAAACAACATTTCATTTCAAAATGAAGTTAGTGGCAAATTTAATACCGGCTCAATTCGTCACAATATTCTTGTGGGGCTAGAGTTATCCAATTACAGTTTCCAGTACGACTATTATCAAGGAAATATTGCAGATTTAAATATTTTTAATCCGATTTATGGCGCGCAGCCAGAATCGGTGAGTCGCTCATTTTTTGAAAAGTATGGTGGAAATAATATTGCACTATATTTACAAAACTTAATTGAATTAACACCAAATTTGAAATTGCTAGCTGGGGGACGTTTTGACTGGGCTGATTCCTTTTATAGAAACTTGGAAACTGGTACAACTATCAATGAAACTTCTGATTCTAAATTTTCGCCCCGAATTGGGATAGTTTATCAACCTACTGATTCCACTTCAATCTATGCAAGTTGGACAAATTCTTTCAATCCGCAAATCTTCGGGAGAAGTCGTAATAACGAAGCATTTAAACCAGAAACAGCAGAACAATTTGAAGTTGGCATTAAACAGGAGTTGATTGACAAACGTATCTCAGCAACTTTAGCTTATTTCAATATCACAAAGACAAACGTTTTGACTACAGACCCTACCGATTTTGACTACCAAATCCAAACAGGTGAACAAAAAAGTAGTGGTGTTGAACTCGATATAGTTGGAGAAATTCTTCCTGGCTGGAAAATAATTGGCACATATACTTATACAGATGCCTTTGTCAGCCAAGATAATGACCCAACATTAGTTAATAATAGATTAGCTGGCGTACCATACAATAGTGCTAGTTTGTGGACTACCTATCAATTACAAAAAGGTAATTTACAAGGTTTAGGATTAGGATTTGGTCTAGTTTATGTAGGTGAGCGCGAATCTGGCTTACCAAATAATATCAAAATTCCTTCTTATTTGAGAACAGATGCCAGTATTTTCTATAAACGGGATAATTGGCGAGTTGGTGTCAACATTAAGAACCTATTTGATACTAAATATTACGAGTCTCAAGGGTTTTACATTGTTCCGGCTGCACCATTCACTGTCCTGGGAAGTGTTTCTTTCGATTTTTAATTTGGGAGTAGTTGGAAAATATGATACTTTGATTGACTAAAAACTTCACTAAACGGGCGGGGTTTACCTGCCCAAAATTTCCTTTATTGTTCATACATAATATTGGTTCATCAATAGCTGAATTGTTTTGCGCCCGCAAATAATATGGTTGAGTTTCACAAATATCTACCCTAAATAAATAGGGTGAAAATGAAAGTTTTAATACTAGATTACCCGGTTATTCCATCATGGCTAATTCTTTTTGTGCGCTAGAGTCTCGTGATGTTGGAGAAGATCCAATTGCCAATGCTTACAACTTTGATTTTTTTGTGATGGTTGAATGTCCAACTCCTTGGATAGATGAGACATTTGATTCTAAACCAGTTCCTGATAATCTGCGAAATCTAGTCAAAGAATTTGCAGAATCTGAAATAACTGTAGAGTTTTTATTAATTTATAACCAAGAATTGAAGCAGCCAGACACAACAAGAGTTTTGATATTTCGTAAACCTACTGGTTTGGCTCAAAAATATAGCAAATCTGAATTTATATTATCTGATATTGCTGAGGTAGCACCTATTGTTAAAAAATATTTATTGGAGAACAATTTAGATGCTTCTATTGATGAATCTAACACAAGAGATATTTTTATATGTACTCATGGTAGCCGCGATAAATGCTGTGCTAAATTTGGTAATCCCTTTTATCGTCAGGCAAAAAATATCGTGAAAGATTTAGGGATGAATAATGTCAGAATTTGGCAATCTAGTCACTTTGGTGGCCATCGGTTTGCACCGACTGCGATCGATTTTCCAGAGGCTAGATATTATGCTAGATTAAATTCTGAATCATTCACTTCCATTTTGACCCGCACCGGAAACCTGGAATTTATAAAACATATTTATCGGGGGTGGGCAATATTACCAGAAGCCGTACAGGTTTTAGAAAGAGAAATGATTCTTATCTATGGTTGGCAATGGTTAAGTTACAAGGTCGATTATCAGATTATTAAACAAAGTGATGATGGGGAATTTTCTCGTATAAAACTAAGTTTTCTTCAGCCAGATGGAAGCTTAGGTAGTGTAAAAGCTGATGTGTTAGTTGATAAAAGTAAGACTCTATATCTAAGCGATTGTCAGGGTGAGATTGTCGAAACAATTCCCCA
>NZ_JABXKI010000035.1 GCF_017115095.1 Nostoc sp. NMS4
GATAAAAAACAAAGGCAATAGTGGCTATGTTGCAATTTAAATGCCGATTAGCTTACGCTCAAAAAAATCTGCGTCATTAGACTTAGCCGTAAGTTGAAGATCGTCATTGGTCATTGGTCATTGGTCATTGGTAAATAACAAAGGACAAATGACAAAGGACAAATGACAATTAGACATCAAAATGATATGATACAGCCCCTTCTTCGTTCACCTTAAAGTTTGCATTGAATTCTTTAGCTTTTTCATCTAAATATTGTCTGGCGTGGGCTGCGGGTAGTTGTGACTGCATGGCAAAGCCTAAAACGGTTACGCGCCCGTGATTTTCTTGTAGCATCCCATAAAAAATCGATTGTAGGCGATCGCTAACTTGTTGATTAATTGCTTTTTTCTCTTGCCGACTTTGACGGTACAATCCCAATGCTAACCACGTCCCCAATGTTAGGGTAGGTACGCCAAAAATTAGACCACCAACAGCAGCATTATTATCTTCATAAGTAGCATTCGGTGCGTTAAATTCATACTCACCTGTAGGTATTGTGATGGCTTTAGGTGTAGCAAATTTTTCTAATGCCGCTGTTGCTGATAGAGTTACAAACATGAATCCGAGTGTCAGTAGCCAACCGGCAGCTAATTTTTCAGCAGTTTTCATAGTTCCACTTCAGATTTACACTTTGCTTGCGATTTTAACCTGAGTTTGATAAAGGTTCCAGTTTATCAATCTACCCCCAAATACAGTTTTTTAGCTTTTGGACAAGATTTTTTTGCCTACATTGAATATAGAATGGAAATTTGGTTAGTTGCTTTCACTATTCTCTTGGAAGCAGATGCGTAGTTTACCGCCGTAGGCATCGCTTCCTTTTTAAGAATGTATCATTACAGCACTTACGGCAGCTATGAGGTACATCCTAAAAGCTGAAAGCGATGATAGGAGAGGGGCAAGGAGAAAACTATATTGCATAATAGCCGGAAGCGCTGTATGCAGAGCGGAACAACGGTTATTTAGCATATCTCAGGTTTGAGATTGTCAAATCGCAGCAAGAGGTTTATTATACCTTTGCTGCGATTTTAAGTTTAATTGCGCGTAGCTTCCAGTAGGCGAGAAAAATAGAAGCGAGTCTTCGTCATTGCCCGTCGTTGCAATGAAAAGCCATTACTTTCCAAGATTTTCACCACATCAGCCTCACGATGCAAATATGCACGAGTGGCTTTACTTGGGCCAGGAAAGAAACTGCCAATTTTCTTGAGTATACTCAGGGCGCAGGTCTTCGGGGCAAAACTGAGAATTATCCGCGACTGTGCCAAAGAACAGAGGTGAGATATCATCTCATCGGCTTTTTCTTGGGGGTAGTGGATAAGAACATCTAAGCAAATAACAGTATGGTAGCTACCATTCAATGATTCCAAATCCTGCACAGCAAAAGTGGGATTTTCGGCATTTCCCAAGGTTTGCTTGGCTCTATCTCTGCCTTCTTCTACCATTTTTTCTGAAATATCGGTGGCATAGACTTTGGCTCCATCTACCGCCAGGGGAATGCTGAGACTACCGACACCACACCCAGCATCACAGATTGATAGCTCTGGTAAATTGTTATCAGCCTTCAGCCAACCGAGAACTGTATCCACAGTTTGCTGGTGTCCATTGCGGATGTCTAATTGCACTTTGTTGACTTCGCCATCGCCGTAGATTCGCTTCCAACGGTCAAACCCTGTGGAATTGAAATACTCACGAACAATCGTTTTGTCGTCGGCTACGTTCATAAACTTTGATTTTTAGGGGTTCCCAATGCTTAAAATTATCATTGATAGCAACCCATAAGAGCGGTCTTCCAGATTTTTCTAGATATGGAGCATTGAAGTAGGTTAGCACATCTTTGCATCTATAATCATTTAAACGAGAAACGGTATGAGCCTTGTTCTACTATTTATTCATCAATTCTTTTGGTTACTATAAATTATATTCTTATTTCAACCTGTAGATGTACATAACCCCTTATTAAGGTGTATCGTAATTGCGATCGCAACATTTATACTGTGAAAATTTTAGTTCTTTGTAACTAATAAAACTGAAGTAACCATAAGTTTCAGTAAAATTTCTTATCTGGCGATCGCTTTTGGGTCAATACTTCTTTGGTCTGATAATCTATATACTGCAACCTTTTCTTTTTTTTTCAGCAATCCCTAAGTATTTATTCTTATTTATCCTGAGAACATGACATTTGATGAGTATATGTTCCTGTAAACATTAAAAATTTAATCTTTTAAAGCTAAATAATATTTACAAAAGTAAAAATTGCTTAATATAATGTAACTAAAAGTGAAAAGGCAAATTGATTGTCAGAAGTGATGAATGCTATTGAATTTCCCTGGCTAACAGCTATAATCCTCTTACCCTTGGTGGCTGCCTTAGCCATCCCCCTAATCCCAGACAAAGAAGGTACAACCGTTCGGTGGTATGGTTTGGGAGTTGCGATCGCCGACTTTGCACTGATGATTTATGCCTTTTGGTATAAGTACGACTTCCAAACCTCAAGACTCCAACTTGTAGAAAACTATCCTTGGATACCACAGTTAGGTTTGCATTGGGCTGTGGGGGTTGATGGTTTATCGATGCCCTTGCTGCTTCTGACAGGCTTAATAAATACCCTTGCAATATTCGCGGCTTGGAAAGTTACTACCAAGCCGCGATTATTTTATGGTTTGATGTTAGCGATGTACAGCGCCCAGCTTGGCGTATTTGTCGCTCAAGATTTGCTGTTATTCTTCCTAATGTGGGAAATCGAGTTAGTGCCGGTTTACCTGCTGATTTCCATTTGGGGAGGACAAAACCGCCGTTATGCGGCTACCAAATTCATTCTTTACACCGCCGCCGCATCAATATTTATCTTGATTGCCGGTTTTGCGATCGCATTCTCTGGAGATACCGTTACCTTCGACATGGCAACTCTGGGAATGAAAGAATACCCCAAAACCTTGGAATTATTGGTTTATGCAGGTTTCTTAATCGCCTTCGGGGTGAAGTTACCGATTTTCCCTTTACACACTTGGCTACCTGATGCCCACGGTGAAGCATCAGCACCCGGTTCGATGATTTTGGCTGGTGTATTGCTAAAAATGGGTGGTTATGCTCTTATCCGTTTCAATGTGGAAATGTTGCCCAATGCCCATGTAACTTTTGCCCCAGTGCTAGCAATTTTGGGTGTGGTAAACATTGTCTACGGTGCTTGCTGCGCCTTCGCCCAAACCAATCTCAAACGCCGCTTGGCTTACTCTTCAATTGCCCACATGGGGTTTGTGCTGATTGGCATTGCCTCCTACACAGAACTGGGTATTAGCGGTGCAGTATTACAGATGGTTTCCCACGGCTTGATTGCTGCTAGCTTATTCTTCCTGTCTGGCGTGACTTACGATCGCACCCACACCTTGATGATGGATAAAATGGGCGGTATGGCCAAGGTAATGCCCAAAACCTTTGCTCTGTTTACCATTGGTTCAATGGCTTCTCTCGCCTTACCCGGAATGAGTGGTTTTGTCGGTGAGTTGATGGTATTTCTGGGTATAGCCACCAGTGATGTTTACAGTTCCAGCTTCAAAGTTGTAGTTGTGCTACTGTCAGCAGTTGGCGTGATTTTGACACCAATTTATTTACTGTCAATGCTGCGTCAAGTGTTCTACGGTGAGCAAAATGATGAGTTGCACTTGGATGCTGTAATATTTGATGTCAAACCCCGCGAAATATTTATTACCGCTTGTTTGTTGCTGCCAATCATCGGAATTGGGTTTTATCCCAAGTTGGCAATGCAGACTTATGATGTGAAGGCAGTAGAATTAGCCGCCCATGCTCGTCAAGTTCTACCAGTTGTTGCCCATCAGCAACCATCAAGTCTGTACTCGCGGATTTTCTCTGCACCAACATTAGCTACTTCTCAAGTTGAAAGTTCGATTAATATTTCTGAGTAAATTAACTTCCCATTAAGGGGCTGCAAGTAAATTCTAACTTTTCCAAAAATTAGGGGAATAAAGGGGTGGTTACGAAACCACCCCTAAAATTTTGCCAAGATATATCCTAAAGACAGGTGAAGCCCCAAAATATGAATTATGACCATTAACTTAGCTATAGCCACAGAAATTATACCAATCGTCTTGCAATTGCAACCTGCGATGTCTACGACGGGCTACGCCTACGCACTCACCGACGATCAATTTTATGAGTTTTGTCAGCTAAACGGTGATTTTCGCATTGAACGTAATGCTTTTGGAGAATTAGTAATTATGCCCCCTACTGGTTCCGAGACTGATGAACATAACTTTGAGGTTATTGTTCAGTTGGGTATTTGGGTAAAGCAAGATGGTACAGGTGTAGGGTTTGGTTCCAGTGGTGGGTTTACTTTGCCGAATGGTGCGGTGCGATCGCCTGATGCAG
>NZ_JABXKI010000432.1 GCF_017115095.1 Nostoc sp. NMS4
TTTGGTCAGATAATCTAGAGACTGCAAGCTTTTCTTTCTTCTTCAGCAACCCCTAATTATTTATACCTCTGTATATACTGCAAATCTTGCTTACAGCAATCATCCCAGAAGAGACAAACTTTCGGCAAAATGTTTCTGATTCGCTAATAACTTTCTGTATTCCAGGATATCCGTTCTTTGTGGAGAGCCAAATGATTCCTATAGATATGAAACGACTCATCAAAAAAACCTCTAATCCAGTTCGCAAGAAAACAGAAGTAACCCCACCACAGAAAATTAGGCTAACTGGTGCTTAGTAAAATACTATATTACCAGCTTTATAGTACACTAGCACTACTTATTCCCAATATCATATCTGCATTACTTACCACCTGGCTATGTGACCAGTCGGTGCGGCATACTATCATTGCCCCTTCAACACATCACGTTGTTCACCCAAAGATTTTTTGAAGTTAGCGACGAGTATACGGCAGAAATTACATAAGCATGGCTATCAAGTTGTCGAAATGCCGATTAAGCAATTCTTGGGTGAAGACCATCACATGAACGGCGTGGAACTCGAAGATGGCACTGTCATCGAGCTAGAAGCTGGACTCATTTCAATGGGGTCGAAGTATCACGCTGATTATCTGGATAAATTCAATCTAGAAAAGCAGGGTGAAAACTTAGTCACTGATAAGATACAGCAGTTATCAATTTAACCCGGAACAGGTGAAAGCTGCCCAATAATAAGGGTCAGAGAAAGGTTTAGACTCTCCACAAAAAGATTCCAAATCTTTTTTTGCGTCATAAATTCGGTTGCCGATTTTGGCATACTTTTTATATTCTTCATCGCGTTGCTGATACATTTGAGAATCTTGTGGATGAATATCCCGTTCTTTTTTAGTTTTTTTACGCTGCGTTTCGGTTTCCTTAAGTTTCTGCGTTAAAAAAGAACTTAACTTAGGTTGGTAAATGGTGGTAAGAGTTTCACCTGTAAGGGTACGCAGTTCAAATTGAGCTTGTCTGATTGATTGCAGTCGTTTGTTTCCCTGATGTCGGGATTGATAGTAAAATAGTGAAAATAGTGCTGTTGCCAAGTCATCTACTGCCCAGAGTGTACTGATAACACTTTTAGCGCCAGCACAAAGAAAACCTGTTGAAAGAGTGAGAATATCGTCGGTTATTTCAGTCACACCTAAACCAGTTTCGCAGCAAGATAGAAATACATCTTCTAACTGAGGAGTGCGCCAACTTGGAGTTAATAACTGACTTAATGTAATACAGCCATCTGCTAAAATTAATACTGATTCTAGAGGATTATCTAGCCGCGAACGCGCATGATGACTAGAATGAATTACTTGAACTTTTTGTATCAGTTGACGATAGTTGCTGACACTAGCTTCTTGACTACCTTTTAAACGTTGATTATCAGGAATATCATACAAATTTGCTAGTTGTTCTCCTTCCCAACTAGCGTAGGGTAAATCTTCAGTAGCATCTTCAACAATACCGTAGTTCATAAGACTACTGACTGAGGGACGGTTGTGACAAAATTCTAAAATTTGGCAGCTAGGAACATAACGAATGAAAAATTTATCTCCTAGATATTGACTTTCTGCAATTGGTAAAGCAGCAAAAGGGATTTGATGTAATGCCAGATGAGGAACAAGAATCAATTCATCAATATTTTTCAGATGTTGTGCAATTAAATCATTTAACTTTAAGACTTCAGCTAGTTCTGCTATTAAAAAACTAAATTGCTCTTTCCAAGTATCTTTGTGATGAACATATTGCCCTAACCAGTGAGTGAAAATCGATGATTGTAAAGTTTCAAATCCCAATTCCGTACAAGTGTGCAAAGTAATTTGATTCTGCCGGATGATAAAGAGATGGGTATCATTCGAGGTAGTATAAAAGCTCAGAATAGCTGTTGTAGGTACTTTAATTAGCTGCTGTATGGATGACAAATTCATGGGACTTACTTGAATTTGACCAGCCAGAACAGGATCTAGACGGCGCATTTGTTCCCAAATTTGCTGTTTTTCAGCTTCCAAATCTGCAATAGTTTCGTTATAAGCTTCGATAGCAGCCCGACTATGTGGGCTTTTACCGAGTTTATTACCATCCAAGTTACTGCTATTATAATGGTGTCTTAGTTCATTATCAATTTGCCGTTGTATAGCTTCAAAATCTTGTAAATACTGTTGAATTTCAGCAGGAATTTCCCCATCTGAGTAAAGGTCATTACTTGCCATTAAATCTACGAGTCGTTTTGAGCGAGAACGTTCGACATATTCAACAGCTTTATTCAGTTGTTTATTATTAATACAAGCTTGCACCATATTTTCGTAAACATGGAGAGAATTAGCTAAAATTTCTTGACGGCGTGACTCAGAATTTACCCAAATGCGACTGGTTTCTACAGCTTCAATTGCCACACTATAGCCCCTAATCGCTTCAGCCCAATCACCAATTCTAAAAGCAGTGTTTCCCAGCATTTGTCCTGCTTTTAGGCAATCTGCGGGAAAAGCCGTGGGAGTGAATATCTTTAAACCTGAACGATAACAGGTAATTGCTGCTTCTATTTGTTCTTGTTCTAAGAAGACATTTCCTAAATTTAGATGAGTCATAGCCCACTGTTTAGGAAATTCTTCTTTCGTTAAAACTTGTAAAGCAGATTGATGAGCAGCGATCGCCTTTTCTAAATTTTCGCTCCTATCCCCATGAATGCGGTGAAGATAGGCATTAGCCAAATTTATATGTACTTCTGCCCAATTTGTGGGAAAGGCTGCTTTTGTGTAGACTTGTAAAGCAAATTGATTAGCAGCGATCGCTATTTCCACATTTTCTGCTGCATCACCTCTGAGTCTCTGACGATAAGCAGAGCCGATGTTGAATTGAGTTTGCGCCCAAAGTTCTGGGAAGTCTTCACGAGTACGAATGGAAAGGGCATTTTGATAACAAGCGATCGCTTTTTCTAAATTCTCAGCTTTGTCACCGAGAGTGCGATCGCGGTAAACAATACCTAGATTGTTTTGGATTTTTCCCCATCCTTCAGGAGATTGATCATGAGTCAAAACCTGCATCGCAGCTTCACCAGCTTTGATTGCTAGTTCTGCATTCTCTACTTGATCGCCACGAATCCGATAGCCATAAGCAATAACCAAATTACTGTAAATTTCTGCCCAAAGTTCGGGAAACTGTTCACGGTTACAGAATTGTAAAGCATTGTGTAAGTAAGAAAGGGATTTTTCCAGATTTTCTGCTTGCTCACCTTTTATTCGACGGTGATAAGTATTGCCCAGCATCAATTGACACCCAACCCACTGTTGTGGATAGGTTTCGTAAGTCAATACTTTAGAAGCAACTTCGTAACCTGTAATGGCAATCTCTAAATTGCTCGCCTCACTACCCTGCCGAAATTCTTTAATCAGGAAGCTCAAACCTGCAAGACATGCAGCAAAACCTTGTGCATATTTTGGCGATGCTTCAGACAACATGGCTTCTGTGTTCAAACGCAATACAGTCGCAAAACGTTCATCAAGTTTGTCTTTGTTTACTTCCAGTAATGGGTATACAGCGCCTTTAGGGTTTGGGAGGTTCTCAAATACTGCTTTAAATAGCTGAAGCTGAAAGATTTCGCGGATCGCATCTTGAATGTTTTCCCATTGTTCAGGAAAATCTTTCTTAGTAAAAACAGTAGCTCCTAACTCATAACCTGTGGCAGCAATTCTTAAGTTAATTGCTTGATCGCCTTGTGGAAACTCCTGAATCAGATTGCTAAAATTTAAAATAGTTGCGGCAATTTGAATCGCTTGCCCTGGTGTCATCTGTCCGAAAACATCTTCAAGCCTTTGCAAGTGCTGAACAAATTCTTCATCTAATTTGTTCAGGTTATTTTCTAGTATTTGATATACAGCTTGTGCCTCGCTATTACTTTCGCTTGTTGCTTGTAATACCTGTTCAAGAAATTGCGAATTTGAGTAAATTTGTTGAAATTCATTAGTATCGAAAAAAGTTAAAAGATGTTGAAAACCAGAACGTTCTGCATATTTCCTGGCTTTATCCCGTTCCCCATTGGTGATGCAAAAGACCACCATATTTGTGTAGGCAAATATCTCTTCAGGAATTTCTTGTTTCTGAGAAATTCCAGCCCAACGTCGGCATTGTTCAACAGCTTCAATGGCAACTGCATAACCTTCAAAAGCCTCTGTCTTCATGCCAGCAGCCAAGGCTGTTTTACCTAAACTCAATCCAGTTTGTATGCAGGGGGAACGCATCTAAATTATATTGACAAAATACCGTATTAATATATCAACACACAGGAAAACATATAATTGAATTCAAATGCTTATAAAATTCTTTAT
>NZ_JABXKI010000044.1 GCF_017115095.1 Nostoc sp. NMS4
ACAGCTTTTTTCCATTCCTCTAAAAATGGTATCATACACTACTATTTTTTAGCGACTGCAAAAGTTTTCGGTCTACTGACCAATAGCCTCTGGCTGGAAATGCACTTCAATTGCGGCTCTGCCGCAAGTCAAGAGGCGGAACCTCTCAAAGGCATTCCCAGTCTCCGAATGGGAACGAGGCAATCTCTAAAAGCTAGTTCTAGACTGCCTTTTACGTTAAGTTTACACCAATGCCACGTGCCTCCTACCTCAAAGCCCGTGGCAAGCAGCTGTATATTAGGCTTGATTTTATTTCTAGACAACAATCCCCTCAGTCGCATTGGCAAAACCAATATAGGGCTGAGGGGATGCGTTTAATCAATACAATATTTCCCAAATTTCACACCACAACAACCCGTTGACCAATACAGATAATATGCTATAATCATCTGCGGTAATTAACGGTTACTATCAATGACCAGGTAAATGGTAATTAGTAGTAATCGGGTTGTGGTTGTGGTTGCGGCACTGCAAAGTTCGATCCATCGTACAAATAACGGCTGGCTTCCTCTTCTAAGCGATGAATTAGAAAAGGTTCAATGACGTTGCTATGTCGCAGAGCGGCTAGATATCCATCCAAATACATCCGCATATCATCCGTGCGATAACCGCGATTCCATAGCTCGATGAAGGCATCGGTAAGTCTTTGGTAATAGCGGATGGTTTGTGTGTCTTGGAGCATAACTGCTGTATTAATCTCTTTGGAATGAGAATTGTAAATGATTCACGCTCAAATGTGAACTGTAATTTCACTTTGCCATTAACTCAAAGTCAACACATCTACTTTGGGTAGTACCCTCATAGCAGCTACAAGCTTCTTTAATCCTATTCCAGAAAACATCGATTCTAGTTAGCTGCTGAAATTATTTTTTTGATTTTCACGATCAACAGCCCAATTGTATTGATGTTATGTTCCTGGATGGGAGCAGTAAACTTTTGTGAAAAAATCCACTTTTACCATCAGGTTCAAAAGCTGTTGTAGTAGTGGTTAGCTGCTTGGGTTGTAGATATTTGCCACATAACACCCATCTAAAAGCAAAATGTTAAGCTAAAAGAACTTTTCATAAGTCTAACAACACTTTCGAGAAATTTAATAAAAATTTAATAATATTTCTAATCGCCTATTGGCAAGGCATAAATTAAAAATATTGCCAATTTTTTTATGAGGAAATGTAAAGTTAATCGCAATTGAAGTAACAAAGGCTACAAAACCTTAGAGAGAGGCTTGTTACTTTGAAAGTCATCAGACGCTAAGGGGTCTTGCCACCGTGGGTTCGGTTTGTATAGAAATCATTGAGGGGAATCCCCATCTGAGGTCGTTGTTGGGTTGGCACTTGCAACAACTGGAATACCGCGTGCATCAAGCTGCCAGTATTTATCAAGCAAGGGAAGTATTTTTAAGCCATCAACCAACACTGGTAGTTTTGGATGCAGACTTGCCTGATGGTGATGGCATTGAGTTTTGTCGTTGGTTGCATCGTCAGCAGCAGCCTCTAATCTTAATGCTATCTGCCCGTAATAGTGAAGCTGATATAGTCGCAGGTTTAAAGGCGGGTGCAGATGATTACCTGAGCAAACCTTTTGGAATGCAAGAGTTTTTGGCACGGGTAGAGGCACTGATTCGCCGGAAGCGCACACCTACTGCACCAGCTTATTTGGATTATGGCACTTTGCAAATCGATTTAGTTCAGCGTCGTGTCCGTTTCCAAGGGGAGTTTATTGACTTAACGCCCCAGGAATTCAGTTTGCTGTATGTTTTAGCACAAGCTGGGGGAGTACCTCTAAGTAGATCGGAATTGCTGCGTCGTGCTTGGCCTGACGCAATCGATAACCCTCGTACCATTGATACTCACGTTTTATCACTGCGGAAAAAGGTTGAACTCGATCCCCGGCAACCCAATTTGATTCAAACTATCCGCAATGTTGGATACCGTTTTAACATGGAAATTTTGAATACCAATATTTCACAGTCACAAACAACAAAGTTAGCTAGAGAGAGATTTAATAATCAACGTTCAACACTTACTAGTAGTCAAGTGTGAATGGGGGATTGGGGATTGGGCGTTAGGAGTGCTGAGTTAGGAGTTAGGAGTTAAAAGTTGTGTCTTATGCAAAATTTAAAATCCAAAATCGTCTTTAACTTCTGCCTGAATTAGGTTTTTTCGTAATTCAACCCAATTTATGTCTGAGACTTTTTGATTTGCCAATAAATGACCTTGTTGCAGGTGTAATAATCTAGTGCAAAACATCTGAGCTAGTTCCAGTTGATGATTGACCATCAGAATCGTGGTTTGATGAGTTTGACTCAACTGGGTTAGAACTTGCATTAGATGAGAAGCTGTACT
Organism: Nostoc sp. NMS4; assembly: GCF_017115095.1. Taxonomy (GTDB): domain Bacteria; phylum Cyanobacteriota; class Cyanobacteriia; order Cyanobacteriales; family Nostocaceae; genus Nostoc. The sequence continues at coordinate 2,385 of NZ_JABXKI010000044.1, forward strand.
GGCATCTAGGGCAGAGGTTGGCTCGTCTAATAATAATATTTTAGGCTGGATGACCAAGGCACGAGCGATCGCTATAAGTTGTCGTTGTCCAGCAGAAAGTTGCACCTCTGTTCGCCCTAACCATTCACTGGGAATGTGCAGTTGGTCTGTCCAATGATTCACTCGTTGCTGAATTGTCTGTTTGGATAAACCACGCAAAACTAAGGGATAAGCCAAGGCTTGCCCGACTGTCATCCCCAAGAGCTTTGACTCTTGCAATACAAGTACTATCATCTGCCGTAGTTGGATGACGGGAATTTGGCGATATTCTTGATTTTCTAGATAGAGTTTACCACTCGTGGGTTCAATTAGGCGGTTGATAAGGTGTAATAATGAAGTTTTCCCAGCGCCTACTGGGCCGACAATGGCAATGCGATCGCCGCAAGCGTTGGCGGAGCCATCGCTCTGGAATACCTCTAAGGAAATATCCTGTAATATGGGGTATCCTTGCTGATTGCCGGGAAGTTGGGTTTTCAGCTTTGTAAATAGATTAACTTGCTCTAGCCTGAGTGTGGCTTTTGCTGTATTCAAGGGGAGTGGTGAAGTTGAGGGAGATTAGGGAGATGAGGGAGATGAGGGAGAGGAACAAGAATAATTGTTGGGAATTGATGAAAATGCCCAATTCCCAATGCCCCATGCCCCATGCCCCATGCCCAATTCCCAATTTTAAGTTAATTGTGTACTAGTTAAAGCTGTAGCGATCGCCCAGCCATCGACTAATAGTAGCAGCAGTGTGCATCCCAGTAAAATCAGGTACATCCAGGGCTGGGCTAAAGGGCGAACATCTGTGGTGTCAATGCTCGTCTTTGCTTGGACAATTTGCACCAAACGGGCAAATCCAGCTACACGCATCGGTAGTAAATAAGCTTTCCCATCCTCGCTGAGGAAGTAATAAACTAGCCCTCCTTGTCCAGTGCTGCGGGGTTTTAACTCTTTTACTTCTGACCAAGGTAAAGACCAGCCTTTACGAAAAAAGCTCGGCACCCAGGCGGGGTAAGTAACCTGAATTCCTTGGTCATCTACTATTACTTGTTCAGTTAATACCGCGTATAAGGCAACTAGACCGATGCCAATCCCTATCCACAATAATTCTGGAGGTACGGGTGCAGCTGTTACCTGCGATAAAAAGGGTAATGGGACTGTGAGTGCTATGTATAGACTCAGCAACGTTATCCGAATCAAAGGAGACAGACGAAAAACAGAAGTTGAGATATTGGCTGAGTTTGCTGTCACGGCTCAATTACAATGCTTTTCTTCATTGTAGGGTAGGCTATGTCTCTGGTAGTTGATGTATGGCAGTTCACGGTAAATACTTCTGCACTACAATCCAACCAGTAAGGGACACCCAGGCAAATCCTATAAATAGAATAATATTTACGCCGATGTGTAAGGGTCTAGCCCAAGGTCGTCTGACACTAATTTGTGTGGCGCTAAAAGCAGACAGTAAAACTAATACTACAACTATTAACCCAGCAACCAAGTGTGACGAGTGTCCTAGTGAACCAAAGTGTCCCCAAGTGCCAACAATGCCGATCGCTAGCAGTAGTAGTACTAAACTTACCATGCTGATGCCCATTGTATAGTGGAGCGATCGCACCCCTTTATTTCCGCCCATAAATGGGGTAATAAAAGGAAATTGCTGCGAAGTTCTCGCCCGAAACATCCAAACGCCTGTAATTGCTAACATCAGATATGCCAGCAGGGATAATCCCATTGACCAGGCGGCTATTTTCCACAACCAAAGAAATGAAGGCAGATTCATAAGAATGATTGTAGTTGAGATGAGGGAGATGAGGGAGACAAGGGAGACAAGGGAGACAAGGGAGACAAGGGGACAAGGAGATAAACAAAACTCCTAACTCTTAA
>NZ_JABXKI010000187.1 GCF_017115095.1 Nostoc sp. NMS4
CATTTTGGGTTTTTGGATCGGATTTTAACCGCCGACAAACTTCGTAGCCGTTCATTCGGGGCATGACAATATCCAGCACCACTAAATCTGGAGGTGCTATTTGAATTGCCTCTAATGCTTCTAATCCATCACTAGCATGGGTAACTGTTAGGCCAGTTGCTTTCAGGAGGTCTGTAATCATCTCCCTTTGCGCTATACTGTCTTCCACAATCAGAACTGTACTCATAAATGTCTATTTACCTCCTGATTTAGACGTTCCTAATTGGAACATTCCCTGATTCCTCCGCAAGTATTAACTGTATAAATTAATTCTAGTTTCTCACTATTTTCCTGGATATCGAGGTTTCACTGAGTTAGCTGACTCTGTGATAACATCTTTTTACTCATCTTTTAGTAGATCAACAAATCTTCTATCTCTTTATATGCTCCATAGATGAGGGAGTGAGGGAGACAAGGGAGACAAGGAGATAAATAAAACTCCTAACTCTTAACTCCTAACTCCTAACTCAGCACTCAGCACTCAGCACTCAGCACTCCTAACGCCCAATACCCAATTTTCATTGGTTGTTGATATATTTCTCTACAAGCATGAGTAACTCAGTGTCTGTAAACGGTTTTGTTAAATAATCTGTGGCCCCGACCATCGTAGCTTTGACTCGATCCATAAACCCATCTTTCCCAGTAAGCATGATAATCGGTGTGAGCCGAAATGCTGTTGAATGTCGCAGCATGGCGCAAACCTCGTATCCTTCCAATTCCGACATGGCAATGTCGCATAAAATTAAATCCGGTTTGAGTTGAAAAACCAGACTTAATGCTTCTAAGGGATTGGTGAGAGCGATCGCTTCATAACCTTGTGGTTGTAAGATGGAATTTATAGTCTCACCGATGGCGATCGCATCGTCAATACATACTATCCGCCCCATCGGTTTTCCCTTCAATTCCCCACTATCCGTGTGTGTATCTGGGTGATTAGTCTCTGAATATACTAGTTGCAACCAACTCTGTTGTACATAAGGATATATTGCCTTGGCGACTGTCAAAATGTCTCGGTTGAGATGGCGAGCCAGTTGTCGCAAGGATGTTTTACCATCAGCCCAATGTTGTAGTTTATTTACGGTTGCTTCTGGTAAGGAAGATTGTAGCTGAACTTTGTCAGATAGCACTGGCAATTGTTCTGGTGACTGAATATGTGGATAGAGTTGCTTCCACTCTTGCAACTGCTTGGTAATTTTTGTCACAAATGGAGCAATCTCAAAAGTGTTTAATTGCGGGGTAAGTGCCGCGCCCTGATGGAAAATGAAGTTACCTTGGCGTAAACTCAGCAAGTCAAAGAGAGTTTCATGCACCAAACCGTAAATGATACTACCAGCTATCTTGGGGTTGATAATATTCCGCTCTAAGAGCGCCCAAAGATAGGCATACTCTGGTGCGTCGGTTGGTGGTAGGGAGGCAATTTGTTTGTCGTTGATTCGCATCTCAACTCGATAATGACGCAAATAATCGCTAATTCTGGATAAACTACTCTCGCCTTCTTGACAATAGATAATTTGACCATTAAGGAAAAATACGAACCAAGACTGTTGTTTAGGGCGATAAATGCTTGCTCCATCTCCACCCAGCTTGTTGTTATGGTGAGAACTATAAGCTTCCACCCATAGTTGCCCTGTTCGCTGTCCCAACTCAATCAATTGCAGAATACTGCAAATATCAATTTCATTTAAATTTCCCTGCATTTAGCTAAAAAGTACTCCTTAGTATTGCTGAATTCTGAATCGTGATATGACTTCAACTTTTAAGTATTGATTATGAAGTATTGAAAATATTGTTACTCTGTTCTGATTGTCATTAGGGAATACATTAAACTATAAACCTTCATCTTTCGTAATACGCTTTGACAAAGCTAGTGTTAACACGGAAGTCATCATCACTGTCATCAGTACAAAATATAAAGGCGCGACCAAATCGCTTCTATAAGTATCAAGACGTAACATCTTGCGTCTATAGTTTTGTCTGTCTTGTTCTCCTAAACCCTGGTTTGGTAAGACAAGTTAACAGAATTATTTAAGGTATATCTCAAAACACGAACTTTAAGTGCATCAATAAAGGACTAACGGTGTGCTGTATTTAGCAGAAGTACAAAAACAGAAAGGTGGTTTACTCAGTGGCGGTGCTAAAACTGAACTGAAACTGCTAGCTTGTCAGCGAACTGACCAGAATTGGAGTACTGTGTCGGAAGAAGTGATTGCCGCTGAGGACGCAAGCAAATTAAATGATGGCGCTTTGGTATTGGTTGAACTGAATCCGAATCGTCAGGTACAACGGATTCAAGAAGCAGGCCGTCCACTCGTCAACATTTTGCAGAATTTTTCCCGCCAGTTGGAGAAATTTAAGCTCAAGGAAGATGAGATCGATCAGTGGAAACAGTCACTAACGTTTCAGGCGCAAGAGTTGAATCGCCGTGAAATGGACATGGAGGTGCGGTCAGAACAGTTGCAACAATTGGAGGATGAGGTACAACACCTAGAGGAGCAAAAACAGGAAGTTGACACCTCCCGCCAAGAAATTGAACGATTGCAAGGAGAAATTGAGCGCAACCGCCAAGAGTTGGAAGGCGCTTGGGAGCATTTACGGGGTGAACAGCGTCGCCTAGAGGAACGCCAAGCGGATTTTCAACAAGGGACGGTTTTGGATGAGGAGCAAGGTCGAGTAATGAGTGAGTTACTCGATCGCTTGTCTAGTCGTGTTACTCCCACAGAAAAAGTTAGAGAACACCTGCATCTAGCCTTTGAATTGGTCGAAAAGCAGCAAGCGACTCTGACTCCGCATTGGCAAAAACTGGAGGAAGAAAAAATTGCGATCGCACAACAGCAACAAGAAGTTGAGCGTTTATCACAAACTTTTAGCGATCGCCAAAATGCATTGCAAGAAGCGCAAAATTCTCTAGTTCAGCAAACAGCGCAATTGCAAATCAATACAGCAGACCTTAGCAGTAAGCAAGAGTATGCTCGGCTCGTCAAAGAGCAGTTACGAAATGCCGAAGAATTATATCAACAGATTCACTCTTTAGCCGCAACATCTGGTGGCGTAGTTCTCGGCAAACAAGCTGATGTGGAGGCTTTGGATAAAATGCCTTTAGAAGAACTACAAAAGATAGTGCAAGACTTGCAGCATAAGTTAGAAATCGACGCTAGTTTTGTTCACGATCAAGAACAAGAACTGACATATAAACAAGAAGCTATAGAAGAACTTCAAACTAAATTAAATCACGCATCTGACCAGGATCACATCAATTTGGAACTAGAACTAACTGATGAAAAAGACCTTTATCAGATGCTAAATTCCAGCTTGGTGGGACAACGCCGCAATATGCTACAGCACCAGAAGTTTCTCAAGCAACACCAAGCTGTACTGCTACGGCGGCAAGGACATACTGTTGCTGAAGAGGAAGAAAATAACAACAAAATTAATTTAGAACCGATTCTGTTACAAATTGAAACCCAGCGACAACAATATTCACAGGAAATTCAAAAGCTGGAACGTGAAATTGAGCAGATTCGTTCTGGTGTTGAGCTAAATCAGGGAATGATTGACAATCAAAGTCATGATTTAGATGAAAAACGCCAAGAACTAAAAGCAATTGAAGAAAATTTGCTATCTCTAAGAAGAACAACTGCTGAATTATCTGGTCGAGTGAATCTTTATCAAGAAGCACTACAACCAATTCAGGATTCTCTAGATGGATTACGGCAAAAGCTGCAAGGAATTGGAGAATCTTTAGCTCAATTCCAGGAAAGTAGTGATTATCAAGTCCAAGCGATCGCACAGTTGCGTCATACTCTCCAAAGTTTAATGCCTCAGCCAGAATTACTAGCGTCTTAATAAGTTAGGAGTTAGGAGTGATGAATTCAAGAAACTTCATAACTCAAATCTCAAGACAGAAAACCAAAAACTCATAACTTAACGCGAAACCGCTTGTCCGCCGGGAATTGAAATTCCCGTCTCATAGCTAAAGTCATCTGAAGATGACTAAATATCGCCAAAAATCTCCAGGAATTTATTCTCTGGCGGGCGACGAAGCTTGCTCATTTTCAGCTTCACTTTTTATCAGCATATTCTAAAACTAATAATGTGCATCGTCCCCGATTGCAAAAAGACTTTAAATAATTATTTCAAACAGATCCAGTCGCCTTCTACTTGAGCGATCGCACCACCAGGAAATGGATCGGTTTGCGATCGGTTGGGCGCTATAATTAAAGCCGTTAATTTTTCGATGTGTTCAA
>NZ_JABXKI010000347.1 GCF_017115095.1 Nostoc sp. NMS4
AAATACTATAAATCATACTTATAACCGATGGCAAACAGGACGCAAAACTGATGAAATAAGGTTAGTATTGCGAATCTGGAGTAATGACAGACAGCGTTTTAATTCTTGGAGGAAGAGGGCGGATTGGTAGCAGTGTTGCCGAGGATCTAGCTACCCATACGCAAGCAAAAATTACGATTACTGGACGTTCTGCGGAGTTTGGCAAGGCTGTTAGCTTGTCTTCGGGGGGACAGGTGCAGTTTTTAATATTAGACTTGGCAGAAGTTGACAAGTTGCGAGATGCGATCGCAAACTCTAACTTAGTCATACATTGCGCTGGGCCATTTCACTATCGAGATACTAATGTTCTCGAAACCTGTATTGCGGAAGGCGTTAATTATCTAGATGTCAGCGATCATCGTTCTTATACCAGCAAGGCTCTTAATTATTATGAAAAAGCTGCTACTGCTGGCGTAACAGCAATTATTAATACTGGCATTTTTCCTGGCATTTCTAACAGCATGGTACGCCAGGGAGTTGAACAATTCGATCGACCAGAAAAGATCCATTTAAGTTATTTAGTTTCTGGTTCTGGTGGTGCTGGCATTACAGTGATGCGGACAACTTTTCTGGGATTACAATATCCTTTTGATGCTTGGATAGATGGAAAATGGGAGATAGTCAAGCCTTACAGTGAAAGGGAAGTAATTGAATTCCCATCTCCTTATGAACGTAGCGGAGTTTACTGGTTTGATATGCCAGAAACCTTTACACTACCACATGCATTCCCATCAGTAAAAACTGTAATTACCAAGTTTGGCTCTGTTCCAGATTTTTATAATCATCTAACTTGGATTGCAGCACACGTTTTTCCTAAATGGTTAATGCAGCGTCGTTACATGATTGAATTCCTCTCTCATGTCAGCCATTTGATGACAGATGTTACGAATAATTTTAGTGGAATTGGAGTAGCAGTTCGTTCAGAAGTTACAGGGCAAAAAAATGGTAAACCAGCCGTTTATTGTTCAACTGTAGTGCATGAAAATACAGCCGTTGCTTCTGGTTGCGGTACAGGTAGTATTGCCCAATTATTGCTAGAAGGTAAACTTAATAAACCAGGGGTTTTTCCTGTCGAAGAAGCATTACCAACAAATTTATTTGAAGAGGTAATGCAAAGCCGAGGAATTAAAATTAATCATAGTTGGTCATAAGTGTTTATCCAATTACTCACCGGGCGACTGGAAGTCGCGGCTATACAAACAAAACCCACCTGCGTGGGTTAAAAACCCTTAATTTTCTTTTAGTCCACGGAGGTGGACTTCATTTGTGTAGTAGCGAATTCTATTCGCCTAATACTTTTCAAACATCCTCTAAGAAGTTGGGGTTCTGATTTTTGTGAATAAGATTACTATAGCTAAAAATTAATATACCTTGAGGTAGAAGAAAGAACACTACCTAACCACTTACGATGCCTGTGAGCCTAAAACATTTAATCTATCTTATGCGTAAAAAGGCTCATAACCAAAGATGAGGAGATTTTTTCCATGCAAAAAATTCTATTAAGTTTAAAAAAAGCATTACGTTCAAGCTTTTTAGTTGTCGGCTTGATGGTTTTCATTGGCTTGTCATGTTCTTTTGTTTTTGTTCAACAAACTAGTTATGCAACTACTCTAGAAGAATTAAAACTAGTGCCTCCAGAGTATAAACCCAATTCTGAAGAAAAAATTAATCGTGCTAACGAATACGATCCAGGTGTTGGCACTCAAGAAGAAGAACGACAAAAAGCTTATGAGCAAGCAATAAAAGATTCAAAAAATCTTAATACTCTAGAGAAGACTTACGAGAAAAATTTGAAGGCTGAACAAAAACAAAATACTCCCGGAAGTTTTGGCGAAAAAGCAAAAGAAGTTATTGAAAAAGTAACAGGTAAATAGAGAATACAAACCTAACCTGAATCCCTTAAAGAAAGGGGAATTAAGACTCCAACAACCTCTCCGGTTTGAAGTCAGTTTCAGAAAATTAAATTGTAGCGACTGTCTTAAAAGTCGCTGCAAAAATTGCTTTTAATCAAATTCATCTATTGTGGTGGGAAGAGTAGTCTTTCTCTTATTAGCAAAATTGCGCTCATACCACTTCATTAATGGAGTTGAACTAATTCCATGTACAATTACCGAAACTACAATAGTAGTGTAAGTTATCCAAGCAATTTGTTCGGCTGCTTCACCTTTTAAGCCATGACGAAATGCATAGGCTAGATAATATAAAGAACCAACACCACGAATCCCAAACCATCCAAATAACAACCGAGTTATTGGGTGCAAGTTTCGGCGGTGTGAATCTAGAGGACGTTTACCTATTGTGCTAATCCAAACTCCTACAGGTCTGATGATTAAAAATAATAAAATTATCACTAACAAAGATTGTATAGCATAATTGAGTATTGGCAACCATAATAATATTGAACCCAATAATAAAATTGTCCCAACTTCCAGCAGCTTTTCAATTTGCTCAACAAATTCCAATTTTGCTAGCGGTTTTTCAGAATTTCTGTAACTGCGTTGGACAACTAAGCCAGCAACAAATACTGCTAGAAATCCATAGCCATGAACCATTTCTGTTAATGAATAAGTTATGAGAATTGTGCTGATAGCAATAAAGTCTTCCATTAACTCATCGGCTGGCCGGTGTTTTTGAATTTTTTCTTCAATCCAAACTATAGATTTGGCAACAATAATTCCCATAATAATGCCAACTGCGATCGCCCAGATTAAATCAACTGTAATCCACTGTTGAAACCAGTTCCCCCAGTTGTCATCTTCTAAGGCATGAATGCCAAAATAAACGAAGGGAAAAGCTAAAGCATCATTTAACCCACCTTCAGAAGTTAAACCAAATCTCAACTCATCTTGGTCATTTGTACTGGTTAATTGTACTTCTGATGCTAATACCGGATCGGTAGGTGCGAGAATTGCTCCTAATAAAATTGCTTCTCCCCAATTCATCCCTAAAAATAATTTACCCACAGCAGCCAGAGCAAAAATTGAAATTGGCATGAGAAATACAATCAATCGCACCGTAATATCCCAAACCCCCAACTTGAGAGGACGGACAATTCTTAAACCGCAGCCAAATACAGAAATAATTACTACAAGTTCTGTGATTTTCTCCAGTAGTTCGGTGTTAAAAACTTCATCCCGACGTAATTGAATCAGCCCTAAGCCATAAGGGCCTAGAAAAATACCAACCAATAGGTAGATAATGGCAAAAGAAAGAGGTAAGCGAGTAATCCAACCTGACCCTAAGGTTACGATCAGCAAAAGTAAACCAATCACAAATAGGTCAATAATATAGATATCTACCATATAGGGATTTACATAAATATAAGGTGTTGTCTTGTAAGCTTAGTTGCAATACCTTTGTATTAGAATTTACCTATGGACAGATTTTATAGTATTAGGAATTGGGTAATGCTAGACCTCTTGCAAAAGTCCCTAACACCCCAATACGGAATGGCACTAAGTTAAGATACAATTCTTGCCCGAACTGCTTCCCAGCCTGGAGGCTGGGAAACAATTCCCAGAGGCTCCGCCTCCTCTTTCTTGACAAGAGGCAGAGCCTCTCGGAATTCGTTCCCAGCCTCCAGGCTGGGAACGAGGCTAGATAAGTCTTTGGGCTTTTCTTAGTGCCATTCCCCCAATATGGTTGGGTTAAGGTTTTTTGATGAAAATATCTAGTCGCGTCTCTTGCCTTAACCGAACAGTATTGGAACCGCTATAGGTGTAGAGGTCTTAAACCCTTGATATTACGATAAAGTCTTAACTTGGCAGATTAGTACAAATATACTATAATAGATATAGCGTCCACAAAGCCTAGCCAAATGCTAATGGCTTCGTGAAAACCTTCTGGAAGATGGATTCAAGGGTTAGTTCGATGATGAAACATTACATTCTCAACCTCAATCCGACTGCCAAGCATGAGTGGGATAGGTGTATTTTACGCGATCCACTAACTGCCAAACGCCCAGACATTGCTAAACTCATTGCGGAAGCGGTTGGTGCTGATACAGGTAGTTATTTGGTGAGCGTGAATATCGAAGTTCAAGTTTTGCAGCAAGCCGCAGTACCTCAAGCCGAACAACTCTCGCTTTCATTTCCAGAGGTGAGTGTGCCGTCACAACCACAACTGCGAGAAGTAGCTTAATGCGCGCTTAGAATATCTGCGTTACCATTTTAGTCTAGCAAAATTAGTGTAGCTTGCCGCCGTAGGCATCGCTCAACGAAGAGG
>NZ_JABXKI010000362.1 GCF_017115095.1 Nostoc sp. NMS4
AATGATTTTGGCTTTTAACCTTATTTTTAAGCCAAATTTTGATGTTTAACTAATAATTTGGCATAACAGGTACTGAAGAACCAAATAAATTATGATTTCCTGTTAGCTAAATTCCTCCAATTTCCAATTTTAATAAATTTATTTATGGGGTTTTCCCCCTGTCCCCTGATCCCTGCCCCTTTTGCTCTTCATTGACTTCATCCTTTAAAGATTTCATCTAATAATGAAATCGTGATGAAATTTTTATAGCTCTTTCGGTAGAGATATTTATTATTCCAATGGCTAGAAGCGTTCATTCTTGCAAACCTCTAAAGTAATGCCAGAATCACCAAAATAGCTGTCAAAAATTAAAAACATAAGCAAAATATGTAATTGGTATAAAAAGTTCAACGTAGGACAGCTTGCTTCAATTTGGATTCAATCATAAGTTTTCAATATCAGCTATCCTCAAACTTTGCAAATGAAAATACATAGCAAAAATTCTGAAAAAGTATTATGAGTTATTCCCCTTACCTACTTAAAGGTCAAAAACCACTTGTGACAGGTGCTAGTTCTGGAATTGGTGAAGCGATCGCTCGCTATTTAGCTTTATCAGGTGCAGCAGTAGCTGTCAACTATCATTCGGAAGCTGAGTCAGCCCAAAAACTTGTCGATGAGATCAAACTTACCGCTTGTTGGAAGCGGGGAAATTAAAACCACACAATTGGTTAATTGAGAATGCCTACAAAAGTTACTGTCAATTCGGGTTTGATAACCATTAACGATGGTTCCTCTTTTTTAGTAACGGCTAGTGATGGTTCTATCGACGAGAATTTACCTCAAGGTTTTTTTGTTTGGGACACACGGCTGATTTCTTACTACGAAATTTCTCTGAATCGCTATCGCCTTTCGCTGCTAGCCTCTAGCAATATCACCCATCATAATGCACTTTACCAATTCACTAACCCACAACTTCCTATTATCAACGGCTCCTTACCCCCTGGTAGTTTGCTTGTAACTGTTCGGCGCGACATTGTGGAAGGTATGCATGAAGATATTGATATAATTAACTATCACAGTGAAGCTGTTAAGTTTCAATTAATGCTAGCTGTGCGTTCTGATTTTGCGGATATTTTTGAAGTCAAATCACAGCAAATATTGACGCGGGGTGAGACACAAACCAAATGGGAAAATGGTGTACTTACTACTGAATATCGCAACGGCTCTTTCTTCCGAGGTATTGTGATTGAGCCAGTTTGTGGTAATTCTGAGCCACGCTATGCCAATGGTCGTTTAATGTTTGATGTGGTCATTGCTCCTGGGAAAACATGGCACACTTGTGTCAATTTTACAGCCTTAGCTGATGGAAATGTTTTCAAACCTCAAAATAGCTGCGCTGTGCCTCACAATACGAAAGCGGGAAAGGTTAGGGATGAATTTCTGATTAATGCGACAAAGTTGCGCTCGTCTAATGCTGAAATTGCCGAATACTATCAGCAAGCGATCGCAGATATGGGAGCGCTGCGGATTGATGTGGATGATAATGGACATAAATTTTGGATGCCGGCTGCTGGTATTCCTTGGTTTGTCGCCGTTTTTGGACGCGACTCAATAATTGCTAGCTTGCAAGCGATCGCAGTTTATCATGAATTTGCCCGTGGCACGTTGCTGAAACTGGCTCAACTCCAAGCAACTGAGTTGGATGATTGGCACGATGCCCAACCGGGCAAAATGCTGCACGAAATGCGGCGCGATGAGTTAACTACACTCAACTTACTTCCTTATCATCCCTACTACGGAACGGTAGATACTACCATCCTGTGGATTGTTACTTTATCTGAAGCCTATAACTGGAATGCTGATCTCAGTATGCTTGATGAGTGTCGAGAACCACTGGAAAAGGCGCTAAATTGGATTGACAAATACGGCGATTTTGACGGGGATGGCTTTGTTGAGTATTTAACTCGTTCGTCAAAAGGATTACGCAATCAAGGTTGGAAAGATTCGGGTGACGCAATAGTTTACCCAAATGGTGAGTTAGTTGAGCCGCCAATCGCTTTATGTGAAGTCCAAGGCTACGTTTATGATGCGTGGCTGAGGGCAGCTTTAATTTATGAAGTGTGGGGCGAAAAAGAACAAGCGAAAAAGCTACGTCAAAAAGCCGAAGAACTTTATCAACGATTTAACGATCGCTTTTGGATGGAATCTGAAGGTTTTTACTGTTTAGGATTAGACGATAAAAAGCAGCAAATTCAATCAATTACCTCAAATCCTGGTCATCTGCTCTGGTCTGGTATTGTCCCACAGGAACGAGCAAAAAAACTTGTTAACCGACTTTTTCAACCAGATATGTGGTGTGGTTGGGGTGTGCGGACTCTTTCATCTCAAAATCAGGCATATAACCCGATTAGTTATCAACGGGGTAGTGTTTGGCCTCATGATAATTCCATAATTGCCGCCGGATTAAAGCGATATGGCTATCACCAAGAAGCTAACCGCATTGCTGAGGGTATCTTTGCTGCTGCTAGTTATTTTCAAGCTGGACGAATGCCAGAATTGTTTGCGGGAATTGAACGCCAAGATGATAACTTTCCAGTCCCATACCCAGACGCTAACATACCCCAAGCTTGGGCTGCTGGTTCAATTTTCTTACTCATTCGTACCATTTTAGGACTCAAAGTTGATGCCTCAAAACAACAGTTAAAAGTACAGCCGAATCTACCAGATTGCTTACCCGATTTAGAACTCACAAATTTGTCAGTAGGAGACGCTATGGTGGGATTGCGATTTTGGCGCAATGGCGAACAAACTCAATGGGAAGTTACCCATCTTGATGGTGAATTAGAAATTTCTAATACTTAGGAATTGGGATAAAAATGAACACTATAAACCCTTTCAGCGACCCCATAAATGGAATTTTCCTAGCACTCAGCATGACATTTTCTATGTTCTGGGAAATTCTTTGGGCGCTCATTCTTGGTTTTACACTATCAGGGATTGTTCAAGCGGTAATTTCCAAAGGGGAAATGAGCCGACTACTACCAGATGCGTCACCAAAATCGATCGCAGTAGCCTGTGGTTTAGGTGCAGCTTCATCGTCATGTTCTTATGCTTCTGTCGCCCTTGCCCGTTCCATCTTTCGCAAAGGTGGTAACTTTACAGCAGCGATCGCATTTCAATTTGCCTCAACTAATTTAGTCATTGAACTAGGCATTATCTTGGCAGTATTAATGGGATGGCAATTTACCCTGGCTGAGTATGTCGGTGGGCTATTGATGATTGGAATATTAGTGTTTCTATTTAAAGTATTCCTAAAACCCCAGATGGTGAAAGCAGCGAAACAGCAAGCCAACCGGGGACTCTCTGGCAAAATGGAAGGACACGCCAACATGGATATGTCGGTGACAGAAGGTTCCATTTGGCAAAGAATTTTTTCTGATAAAGGATTTACATCCATTAGCCACTACTTTGTCATGGACTGGGTTTCGGTATGGTTAGATATTGCGCTGGGATTAGTAATTGCAGGGGCTTTGGCTGCTTGGGTATCCAACGACTTTTGGCAAGCATTCTTTCTCACAGATCACCCTATATGGTCTAAATTATGGGGGCCCATTGTCGGCCCAATTGTCGCAATATTTTCCTTTGTTTGTTCTGTGGGGAATGTTCCTCTAGCGGCTGTGCTGTGGAATGGAGGTATTAGCTTTGGAGGTGTAGTAGCATTTATTTTTGCCGATTTGATTATACTACCAATTTTGAATATTTACCGCAAATATTACAGTTTAAAAGTTAGCATATTTCTAGCGATCGCTTTCTACACAGCGATGGTAAGCGCGGCATTAATCATTGAAGTTATGTTCCAAATTTTGGGATTAATACCACAAGAACACAACGCCAAAGTAGTTGAGGCATCTATCCAATTTAACTACACTACAGTATTGAATATTTTGTTTTTGGCTCTAGCAGCTTTACTAGTTGCGCGGTTCTTCAACACTGGTGGGCCGAATATGCTGAGAATGATGGATAACGGCAGCGAAGAAGAAGATAGCGAACACCATAACATGATGCATTATGTTGTGAGGAAGAGGAGAAAGAAATCTGTGAGAAACTTACCTATTTAGAAGCTAATATTTACAATCATGGCAATTGATTCATCTAAGAAAATAATCTTTGCGGCGATGGGGGCTAACTTAGCGATCGCCTTTCAATACATTTCGGATCAAAAAGAGCCAAACAAAACACTTGTAGAGACGGCGATTTATCGCGTCTC
>NZ_JABXKI010000019.1 GCF_017115095.1 Nostoc sp. NMS4
TAACTAATCATTTAACAGCGCGGCTGAAAGCAATATGGGGTTTTGCACTGTCCGTTTTGGGCATTAACCAAGCTAGACCTTCACTAGTGCCAATCCATAATTTATTGCCGATGTCAGGTGCAAGGGTAATAACCCGACTAGAAGGAAGTCCAGCAACTTCTCCGTCTAATACAGCTCCTGTATTTGGATTTAATCGTAACAAACCATTATTAGTCCCGACCCAGAGACTACCATCTTTAGCAAAACGTATCGCTGTCACGTCACGCCCGCGCAGACGAGTTACAGACCGCAACACAGCACCAGTTTTTGGGTTAATAACTAGCAAATTATTCGGCATTCCCGCCCAAATTAACCCTTCTGGACTAATAGCTAAAGCTTGTACAGTCGTCCCAGGTAAATCCGCTATTCGCTTCATAATCCCAGCACTAGCAGTATTTACCCGCACCAATCCATCCAGAGTCCCAACCCACAATTGACCTTCAGCATCTAAAGTCAAGGCGTTAGCGCTGACACCAGGCAGATTTTTTAATGTTGTCATAATCAAGCCTTGGTCGGGACTAATGAGAGCTAAACCGCTATCAGTTCCAGTCCACAAATAACCCCGTTTGTCAAGTAACAATGACAACACACGTTTAGAAGGCAAAAATAAATTTTGTGCGGTGATTTCATTAGTGCGGGGGTCAACTCGAACTAATCCCTCATAACTTCCTACCCACAAACGTCCTACCTTGTCTTGGGCTAAAGCACCAATGGCAACATTTGGTAAACTAACACGAGAAATAATCTTGCCGGTTTTAGGATCAATCCGCGATAGTCCGCGCCAAGAACCTACCCAAAGATTACCCGTAATATCTCCCAGTAAGTTACCAACACGATAATCAGTTTTTGGCGAATTTTCTTCAACTCCCCGTTCATTGGGCAAAGATTCTACTCGCGGTGGCGGTGCGGAAGCTGGGTAAGCGGGGGTTACATCAGATGAATTAATCTCAGGGGTTTTTTGCGCCCATCCCATATTTGGCAAAGCTATCAACCCCAGCAAGATAGAAGTAATTAATAAACTAGTACGCTTGTAAAACAATACCACGGTGACATTTCCTTTGGAGACAGTACCCATAGCATTTACCTAAACTGGCTTTGGGTTAATTTCAGTGTTCCCCTAGCTGGGATTTTTTAAACATTGGGGATTAGGGATTGGGGACTGGGAATTAGGAAACAAATATTATATTTAGGAATACTTTCTCATTGCCCAATACCGAGTCCCCAGTCCCAGACACCATTGACGACACTTTGTAAAGCTTTTGTAACAAAAAGTTTAAATCTTTATGTAATAACAAAATTAAATAGATAAGTTAAAAACTTTCAAAGAATAACTTATCGAATTCTTGATATATTGTGAAACAAGTTACAAATTACGTGGTGTGCAATTCTTTTATCTTTCTGCTCACCACTCTCCTAAATCTCTGTCAAGTAAATTCTTTTCTGGTATCTTTTCCATCAAAGGGAAAGATATAAGGAGTGTAAAGGTGGGAATGTGTGCCAGCCAGCCCAATCCCCTGAATACCCTAATTTATGGGGGAATTACCTAAATACTGCCCACAAAAGGCGGAAGTTTTGGTGAAATTGAGAAGGTTTAGTTGAGTGCGAAGAAGAGGTAAAAAAGAATTTTGATTTTTAGCAAGAGGAAACAGTGAAGCGCTAGGTCGTGTACCCCTAGATGGGGAAAACACTGGTGAGGAGGGCTACCACCGCTACCAAAGTGTCCGCCGCAAAAAAACTGCTAATCTCTGCCAAAGGCAACTCTTAACAAAATGTTTTCCCGATCTTCTCCTCGCTCAAGGGGGCAAGAGCGGGGTGAGAGGAAGTTGCACGAAACGTGATTTGATAATTAAAAAGAGTGATTTCAGGGAAGGATAAAATTATGTCTTACGCTCAAACGAAGACTCAGAGCAAATCTGGGTATCAAGCCGGGGTTAAAGATTACAGACTAACTTATTACACACCGGATTACACACCAAAAGATACCGATCTTCTAGCTGCGTTCCGTATGACACCTCAGCCTGGTGTTCCTCCCGAAGAAGCAGGTGCGGCTGTTGCGGCTGAGTCTTCCACAGGTACTTGGACAACTGTGTGGACAGATTTGCTCACCGACCTCGATCGCTACAAAGGTCGTTGCTATGACATCGAACCAGTTCCCGGCGAAGACAACCAGTACATTTGTTACGTTGCCTATCCTCTGGACTTGTTTGAAGAAGGTTCTGTAACCAACGTATTGACCTCAATTGTTGGTAACGTATTTGGTTTCAAAGCTTTACGGGCACTGCGTCTAGAAGACATCCGTTTCCCAGTAGCTTATATCAAGACTTTCCAAGGACCTCCTCACGGTATCCAAGTTGAGCGCGATAAGTTAAACAAATACGGTCGTCCTTTACTCGGTTGTACCATTAAGCCCAAATTGGGTCTTTCTGCGAAGAACTACGGACGCGCTGTATACGAGTGCTTACGCGGTGGTTTGGACTTCACCAAAGACGACGAAAACATCAACTCCGCACCATTCCAAAGATGGCGCGATCGCTTCTTGTTCGTTTCGGAAGCTATCAGCAAAGCCCAAGCTGAAACCGGTGAAATCAAAGGTCACTACCTCAACGTCACCGCCCCCACCTGTGAACAAATGTTGCAGCGGGCTGAGTACGCTAAAGAACTCAAGCAGCCCATCATCATGCATGACTACCTGACCGCAGGTTTCACCGCCAACACCACATTGTCTCGTTGGTGCCGCGATAACGGTATCTTGCTGCACATTCACCGGGCTATGCACGCTGTAATTGACCGTCAAAAGAACCACGGTATCCACTTCCGTGTATTGGCTAAAGCCCTACGTTTGTCTGGTGGCGACCACATCCACACTGGTACAGTAGTTGGTAAGTTGGAAGGTGAGCGCGGCATCACAATGGGCTTCGTTGACCTATTGCGTGAAAACTACATTGAGCAAGACAAGTCTCGTGGTATCTACTTTACCCAAGACTGGGCTTCTCTACCTGGTGTAATGGCAGTTGCTTCTGGTGGTATCCACGTATGGCACATGCCCGCGCTGGTAGAAATCTTTGGTGATGACTCCGTACTACAATTCGGTGGTGGTACTCTAGGACACCCTTGGGGTAACGCTCCTGGTGCAACCGCTAACCGCGTCGCCTTGGAAGCCGTTGTTCAAGCTCGTAACGAAGGCCGTAACTTGGCTCGTGAAGGTAACGATATCATCCGCGAAGCTGCCAAGTGGTCTCCTGAACTAGCTGTTGCTTGCGAACTGTGGAAAGAAATCAAGTTCGAGTTTGAAGCAATGGATACCGTCTGATCAAAAGTTAGGAGTTAGAAGTTAGGAGTTAAGAGTTACATTAATTCATAACTCATAACTCATAACTCATAACTTATAACTGTTGACGGCTGGGGTCAAGCATGAATCTTAAGCAAATTGCGAAGGACACAGCCAAAACTCTCCAAAGCTATCTGACTTATCAGGCTCTAAGGACAGTATTGGCACAGCTAGGCGAAACTAATCCGCCATTAGAACTTTGGTTGCATAACTTTTCGTCTGGCAAAATTCAAAATGGTGAGTCATTCATTGAGCAACTGTTGCGAGAAAAACCAGATTTGGCTTTGCGAATCATGACTGTCAGGGAACACATTGCCGAAGAAATCATCGAATTTTTACCGGAAATGGTTCGATCTGGCATTCAGCAAGCCAATATGGAACAGCGTCGCCATCATTTAGAACGCATCACACGAATAGACATATCTAACCTCAGTCTGCAACCAGAACAGCAAGCAACTTCAGATCAGAATTTGGATAACTTATCCAATTAGTTCAATCAATCTAGTAGTAAAAATCGCAACCCATTATCAAAAGCTATGCAAACTTTACCAAAAGAGCGTCGTTACGAAACCCTTTCTTATCTTCCCCCTCTGTCTGATGCTCAAATTGGCAAGCAGATCCAGTACATTTTGAATCAAGGTTACATTCCAGCAATTGAGTTTAACGAAACTTCTGAGCCAACAGAATTATATTGGACAATGTGGAAACTACCTTTGTTCGGTGCTAAATCCACTCAAGAAGTATTGAGCGAAGTTCAAGCTTGCCGTTCTCAATTCAACACCAGCTATATCCGTGTTGTAGGTTTTGACAACATCAAGCAGTGCCAAATTCTTAGCTTTCTTGTTCACAAACCCAACA
>NZ_JABXKI010000304.1 GCF_017115095.1 Nostoc sp. NMS4
TGGATACAGATATATTATGAACAATTCCAGAATTTTAACGTTTTAAGTTGATTCTATATTTCTATCGTCAGAATTCACTTTTAATCGCATAAAATACCACACTATGAGTTTTTTGTGTGAATCCAAAAGCGATCTCCATTCTGCATTCGGGCAAAGCGATATCTGCTTTTAGGGGCTATGACGTTCCTGCGTCGCTAACGCTACGCTATCGGTGATGCAGATTAAAGTTTAATACCCAGACTGCGACTATCGTGAGGGACTACGCGCCTTTGTCCGCGATCGCTATTTCTGGCCTTTAAAAATCATCATCAAGGGGACATAGGAGAATTTGTAAGAACTCCGGTAAATCTTCATACTGATCTAAAATAATATCTGCCATTGTTAAATACCACAAATGGTAAAGCTGAGGTTTTTGATGAGTACGTCCTTGGCTGAACCAAGTGCTAACAGTGTGGATATCTACATGACAGATTTCTGCAACTAAGTCGCGCTTTACACTCCACTTGGCGACAAATTCTTGATGATCTAAAATTGGTACAGCATAAATAAATGCTCTTATTAGTTTTAATTGTTGCGGCGTTAAAGGTTTAGGATTACTCATGAAGCCTCACCCAACAGGCATTCAATTACATCTTCAATAGCAGAGTGCGGTGCTGGTATGTCTGATAAATTAAGAAGCTTTATGGATTGTGGATATCGCAATGCTATGTGAACCGTATCAGTCACAGATTCAGTCGGTGTTCTGAACATTATTTTGATGATGCGAATCATGGTTTTTTGAATATCTGGAATCAGCTTTGAAGGGGCTATTTAAATTCCAAGCAGGATTAATTCTATGGACACCACTCTAGACCCTTGGTGTCTGATGGTGTCTGCGGTGGTGTCTCGTCGTGTCTGTGCTGTACAAGGATTTTAGCGTTTGGTGTCCGTGGTGGCTGGTGTCTGGTGTCTGCCAAAATAGGGGGGTTTTCAGGGGAGACACCAGACACTCAATGCAGCTAAATCTGATTTAGTTTGATAACACCCTCGGCTATCCAGTCTGCCAAACCTGCCCCAACAATTTCATACATCCAGCCCTTGATTTGCTCAACAGTGAATCTTTCACCAGCCACTTTAAAGTTGCCCTTAAACTCTCTTACATCAGCTTCTATTCGTTCAGTTCGGGTGAGATATTCATACAGTTTTTGCGCCATTGCTGAGAGTTTCGTTTTCTCATCCTGGGCATTGTCTCCCTGATTTTCCAGATTGGATTTTAATTCATAGATTTTTTCTAATGACTCCCGTGAAAGCATGGGAGTATTAGCAGTCTGTTCACCCAAGCCATTGTCATCGTTCTCAACAGTGACAAAAATATCAACACCCTTATACTTCATCAAATTGGGCAGTAATCCCATTTTTACCTTGCCAGCCGTAGAGAAAATTACCGGGATATGTTGCTGATTTGAAATAGCTATTAGTCGTTTACAAGTGGCGATAAACGCCCGTCGTGCCTCCTCATCAGGCATCACATATTGATTTTTAATAATGGACTGCAAAACACTAAACCCACCTTGTTCTAGTCCATCCTCATCAACGCTTACCAATCCTTGACTAACAATGTTGAGATTATTTCTGATATTGCTATCCTCAGCAATTCCCAAGCTAGTAAGGTTAAAAGTTTGAGTATCTGCAAACAAGCTACAATTAAACTCTCGTGCGACGGTGACAATATCAGCCAGCTTAGTTTTTACCTGAGTATTCCATAACTTTGTATGGCATTGACTGAGGTCATTGTGAATTGAATACCAATCAGCCAAGATTAACCGGACTGGTTTAGTTTTAAACTGCTCACGCTCATGCTCTGGATATTGCGATCGCTTCAGAAAGATTCCATGAACTATCTCCAGTGCTTTCAGTGCTGTTTCTGGTGATGATGGATCATAAATAAAAACCTTACCCTTTTTTTTCAACCCATTAAAACTGTCATTCTTGCGAGCTATGACATACACATCGGCATCAGAGAATTTTTCAAATAATTTACTTACCCAGAATGCTTGGCTAACTGATTTACCCGCACCACTGGGAGCCGCTAATAATGTGCTGAGTTTTGACGAAACTAATTCATCAACGATGCGTTGACCAATAGCCAAATCATCGTTGGGTGCGATTGCCTGTTGTTCAGTCCCAGAAACTTTGTCATCACTGCGGGTAACATCATTTAAAGTTTGACCCGTGAGTGCTGGCTGACTATTAATTGCTTGCAGTTGTGCTTGTGCTTCGACTTCAGCTTGTAGCCTAACTTGCTGCTGATAAATAGCTAATTCTTGAGGTGACATCGCTGCTAATTGCGCCCCTCTCGCTTTTCTATTTTCAGACCATTGGTGAAATTCGTAATCTACTTTGGCACTGTACACTTCCTTATGTAATCGTAATCCGTGCCAAAGTTTATTAATCTGCCAGTCTGTGCGGGTCGATTCTCGGTATTCTGGCATCAATTGAATTAATCGTTTTTCTCGTGCTTTACTCAGTCCATAAGCACTAGTCATTAGCACCGTTGCACCCAATCCCCACCAATGTTTATCAGGATTACTTGGAGGAATTGTCCTTAATCGGGTAGCCTTCGCTGGCAGAAAACTTTCACGCTGAAATTCTGGGTTAGCTGGTGCGTAAGTCTCGGCGTAAAACTCACTTTCCGGCATAATGTAACGCTTATTAGTTGTACAATATTTGGGTTTGTGTTTGGGGCGGAAACAGTACTCAACTAAACTAATTTGTGTTCCAGTGAAGGACTTAGCTCCGCACAGCATCGCCGCTACTGCCAGCACTCCCACAGTAATATTATTGGCAATCCCAGAGCGTTTATAATCTTCAAACGAGGAGCGAATACTCATGTGTTCCTCCACTTGAAAAATACTGCGATCGCTAATAAGCCACAGACTAAGCCACCGATTAATGTCCAATCTGGCTCAGTTCGTGGTACGGGTTTAACTTCATAGTGCTTTACTTCTTCATAGAAAAGAGTTTTACCCGTTCTACTTGCGCTGGACACCGCACGATATTCATCAAAAGCAATCCATAAAGAAGCTGCGACACTCGTTGTCTGTGCAGCTGCAACAATGAAGTCTCTTTCAACATGAATTCGCTCATCATACCGAATCTTGGTGAGAGCATTAGCGAAAAACAAACCAAGCACAACACTGCCTAAAGTACCAGTTGCCATCGCCCCAATTCCAAGATAAGTCAGCAGGTTTACTCCACCACTAGCAGCGAACACACCGAGGAAAGTAGCGAGTGATTTATTTAGTAATTGTTTATTGCTAAAAACTTCTCTAATTGATTCCTCCAACCGTTCACTGTCCTCATCTTCTGGAGTGCTAGAAGATTCTTGCTGCTCACCCGTGATATCACCCCACAGAGTAGGAGACGATTGGTTATTGTTGGGTTTAAACCGCGATAATAATGATTCGATTTCATTCATTGGGCGTTACCTACTGCAAGGGAAATCACAAGAAAACAGGGGAGTAATATTTCCCCTGCTTTTGGCTAATTCAGACTAAATACCCATGAAGTTTTTGAACCAATTACCAGCTTTAGATAATCCACCAGTGCGGCTATAATTTGGCTTGGGTATCCGGTCAGTTTTAGCTTCGCTGCCTCTCGACCACAATGCCGCAGTCACAGCATTTTCGTAAGCTAAATCCGCCGCGTCTTGGGCATCGGGTAGTTTATGGGATGCCTTCAACATATCCACCTCGTACTTTGCGATCGCCATGAGGTCTGCCGTTGCCCCAGATATTTGAATCAAGGATGAGCGTTGGGCGTGGCGAGTTGCTTCGGCAGTAGTGGCATTAACCAGTTCCGCATTCATCTCTACCATTTCGTTTTTAAGTCGCTGTTCCCCAGTTTTGGCAGTGTTGATCGCTTTTAGAGTTTGTCCCCCATGCTTCTGGGTTAGTTGCACAAGTTCGGCGTAGGCTTGATTAATATCGCCTGTGGTTTCAAGGATTTTTCGATATGCTTCCAGCGCTTTTGGTAAGTTAGCTTTTGCAGTATCGGAGAGTCTGCCCAGGTCGGATATCTTGGTAATGGTGGTCTGATCGCCAAGTAATGCTTTGTTAAAATCATCAGCACTTATCCCAAACAATTTACCCATTGCACCTAATGTTCCAGGTGCAGTTGCGGGGATATGATTTTTGAGTTTCGCAGATCCAAAATTACGTGTCATTTAATCTCCCT
>NZ_JABXKI010000411.1 GCF_017115095.1 Nostoc sp. NMS4
AATCTAAAAATTATCGCTGTTGGATTCGCTTTTTTCATGGGTGACGGGTGAGGTGACGGGTGGGTGACGGGTGAGGTGACGGGTCGGAATCCTTGCTGTGTAAGGTGGTGACGGGTCAAGCCGTTATTAGGCATTTTTCTTAGCAACTGCGATCGCACTTTCAACTTCGGTTTTAAAAAGGGTCGATCACAATTTCAAGGCAGCCATTAATCCACTGGCTAATGTCGCTAACGCTAGAAATTGAATTAGCGGATTGACGCAGGGTTGCTAGCTCATCGGGGAATCCTCCTGTGGCATCCCAGCAAGGGGCGTTAATGTAATGCTGGCAGTATTCACCTAGCAAGCTGATTTCTTCGGTGGATAGTTGTCGAGAACTGAAGTATTTAAAAATTGCATCTCGCAATTCTCCTGATGCTTCGTCCCTCCAGTTCAAGGGCAAGCCCATTGGGAGGCGGTAAATATTAGGTATTCGGTTGGGGTGGTAGATAGTTACTCTGATTTGGTCATTGGTCATTAGTTATTGGGGATTGGGTATCAGATATTGGGGAATCGCAAAGTTGCAGGTATAAGAGAAAGTTTTCTAGTTCGTCCTCGGTTAAGAGCAAGCGCGATCGCTTCCCGTAATATTTCGTCAAATGCTCTCGACCTTGTTCTACCGTCCAGCCCAGGCGCTGCATCTCGGCATCTATCTTGGTCATGAGGTTTTCTAATCTTTGTCCTTGGGTTTTTTGGTCGGTCATTGGGTATTGGGCATTGGGTATTCTTCGGGGGAATCCTGGATGCATCATTTTTATTAGGAGCGATCGCAATCACGCAGCAGTGAAGTCAATGTAATACTCAGCACCCACAGCGAATTGACCCGATGCCAGTGGGTTAGTGATTTCGAGTGTGATGTTACCGGCTGGTGTGTACTTCCAGAAGGTTAGGTTCTCTTCAGTGGCTGAGTTGGTTACTGGGGTAAGAACTACTGTTGCTGTTTGGGTTTCGTGGTTGAGTGTATTTTGCTGGCAGGTGAATTTAGCTCTGATCATTGCTTTTGTTCCTTGGTGGAAGGGGAAAGATTAGGGAAGGCGGATCGAGTTGGCGCTTGATCCGCCATTTTGTTTACCGAAAGAGAAAATCGAAATGAGTAACGTAGTGATTTTGAGTGGCAACGAAGTGATCAGCATGAGCAAGGATCTGAGTTTTGTGAATGTCAATCTTTTAAAGTTTGAGGAGATAGACAAACACATTGGAGACGCTATAAAGTCGAATTTTCCTAATTACAGGATTTGGACTGCTGAACTTGCAGGATGTGACGGTGTTGGTGCTGAGGTTCTCCAGCCGGGAAAAGATTGGCAGAAAGGGAGGCTCAAACTAGTGGTCAGTTATCGTGTGGAATTCACTCCCGACAAAGTGCCTGGGTCAGAGTCTCCTTTAGATGATCTAAGATCGCAACTCAATCCCGAATAGTCACAGATGCGTCGCCTGCTAATAAGTAGGCGACATATCCATGAATAAGCCGTCCTTGCCAGAGTAGGCAGGACGGCTTTTATGATGCTTCTTGAAGTTGATGGCTAAATTGAGCTTGAACCGCTTCAAAATTCTGAATTCGAGATTCTAGTTGTTCAATTTCAAGCTCAAGAGTTCTAATACTTGCTTTCTTTATTGCTACCTGATCACGATATTCCTCGATCAGGTTCTCAATAACTCCCCCATTCGTTTCGCTTCCGAGTCTGAGGTAACTTGTCCCCTGGCAATGCGTTCTATTAACTCGCTGCGACTGATTCCCAGTAAGTTTGCTTTGATATCCAGCATCTCTACGCCTTCCGGTGTAAGGGTTACTGTCACATCCTTCTTTTTC
Source organism: Nostoc sp. NMS4 (assembly GCF_017115095.1). Lineage (GTDB taxonomy): Bacteria > Cyanobacteriota > Cyanobacteriia > Cyanobacteriales > Nostocaceae > Nostoc. The sequence goes on from NZ_JABXKI010000411.1 coordinate 1,844, forward strand.
ATGCCATGAACGGCGGTTTTGGCTTTTCGTCCCATTAATTTCATTACCCATGTGAACCACCTCTATTTTACCCGTGTTAACGTTGCTGGTTTACCCATGTAATGCTAGCATTGATTTATCACATGGGTAAACAATTCGATGTTCGCACAAATTACTAGAGATTGCAGCCTACCAGCACTGAGCAAATACCAAAGACCTGCTAGGCGAACAGACAACCGACAACGGACAAGCGACAACTGCATTCACCCGTAAGTCGTAGCGCCGCGCGGTAAGCAGTCCGAACACGTAGCTTCCATCCATGCTGAATGTATAACAACTGACAACAGTTTATGACTCTCAAATTCATTCACTTTGAACATCCAAAATCTGATACATTCCTCTGCTTTGACAGAATTGCCTATGTGCAACGAATTGAAGATGTAGTTTTCATCCACTTTGATGGTGATTCAAAGCCAGTTCAGTTACGTAAGCAAGAAGCTGAAGTCTTTTTGCGGGTACTCCGAGACAACAGCTTGACCGTCTACCGATCCACTCCTGAATTAGGGGCGGAGGTAAGCAAATAAAAAGGCGATAGCTCCAGACACGAGCGATCGCCGACACAACAAATAAATTTAACAATAAGGAGATTTTACCAACATCAGGCAATTAAAAATCCAGAGCAAGAAGCCCTGGACATCCTAAAAGCGATCGGTAAAGAAAATTAGCGTTGAAAGGGAGAACAGCATGAATGTAACAGACATTAAATTAAGTGACATCATCGCCCAAATTGGGGACTTTAACCGCACCCAGGCTACCGGCTTAATTTGCCTAATTTCCCTGGCAGTGCGCGAACAAACCACTGTTGCCCACCAATATGAAGAGATTGGCTTTGAGGACATCCCTGAACGGATCGTTACCCTGTGCTATCAGCTTAACGATGACGCGCTACTCGACTTGATAGGAAGAATTGCACTCGCCTTGATCATGGAGAAAAACGCCGCGGCGCTGGATGAAGAAAACGCCCAACACGTTGCTGCACAAGCAATAGACGACCAAGAACAGCCCACATTATTGAGCGACTATTAACGCACTATGACTGACCAACAGATAGCCGACAAACCCCTTAACGGGCAACGACCAAGCCCGATTAACAGCCGTAAAGGGAAGAGAAAGGAGTGGAAGGACTTAACTATAGACCCACTTTCAGAAGGCTATGACAGCCATCAAGCCGACTATGTAGTGGGCAAAGCGCCAATTACCTGGGCCTTGCTCGAAGCTGGTCAACTCTTCTCGCGCTCCAAAAGCGGGAAGAATTTACACGTCAAACTCAACGATGGCCGCGCCATCTGTTTAGATACCCGCCAGCCAATTGAGATTAAGCCATCAATCCGCAATTCATTACAGGTCTGGATTGTAACCAACTTCAACTCAACTTCTGCCAACAAAGCGGATTTTTAAAGGCGATCGCCATCCGCATCAGGTTGCGATCGCCGGTGTCATGCGGCTACCAAGTAAACCACACACATTCAAGATTATGACAGAAGACATCAACAAATCCTACGTGAAGCGCTACGTTGACAAAGCCAACTCGACAGACAACGAAGCCGTGAAAAAGAATTGTCTTTACCGTGCCGGAACCCACATGGAGGTGATTGAGTGTAACGGTGATGACAACTTGACCCCTGAACAACAGCAAATTGTCCTTGATGCGGCTAAGGGGTTGAAATGAAAACTTATAAAATCCAGTACTGGGATACAGATGGCGAAGGCACTACCCTAATCGAATCACCACACCCAATTAATGTAGAAGAAGCATCGGAGGCAATCCAAGAACAACTACTGGCGAATGGTATTGATGCAGGGACTGTACAAGTAGAGACATTTAGGGAAGTCAAAAACGTTTTTGACCGAGTTGTAGCGAACATTCAAAGATACGGTGTTGGCTAATGAAGGATAGTACACCTTTATTTCTTGCCTTCGCTGGTATTGGTGTTTTGGTGTGGACTTTGCTGCAACAGCAGTCCACGCCTGACCTGAAAGGACAGCTGACTAAATGTCAGGCTGAGTTTGAGGGATTCAAAAACGGAGTAATCTACCGGAAATGAACCACTTTGACATTCCCTCAGCAAGGACATGGTTAAGGTTCTTGGGGTGGGTAGCAGTGAAATTAGTTGTTTCTCTGGTTCAGTTCTGCCTGTTGCTAGCTGAGAAAATCCTTGAATTTATGCTGTGGTGTGTGAAATTAGCTCATAAACCAATGGATAAAATCGCCTTTGTGGTTGACCATCTGCCCTATGCTGGTGTTCCGATCGCAATTCTGAGACAGGAGCTACAAGCGCAGACAATAGACGTACCAGCGTCCG